>JAKONM010000293.1 GCA_022701925.1 Microbacteriaceae bacterium | reverse complement strand
GGTGCTCCCGCCGCTCGTCCACGTACCGGTCGTCCCGATCGTCCCTAGCCTTTCAACCGCTAGACGGCCGTGCGAGCCATGTTGCGGTCTGTGACAGCAAGTGTGAGCCCACTTCTTCAACCGTTCTCGCGCGTCCCTCCAGGCGGCGCGGGTTGGACGCAGTGGGTGCAAACCCTACTGAGATGAGGCCCCGCGGGTCGCAAGGGTTCGCCTGGAACGCGTTGACGCCCAGATCGAGGGGAGCGCACCAGTTTGGGCGATGCGCACCCACGCAGACAGGCGCCTGCGCGCCAGTATTAACGCATGAATGGCCGTTCCGCTGTCGTGCATCCAGCAGCTCAGCCAGATCCCGATCACTGGCGTTCCGAGATGGTCGACGACGTAGATGAACGGGCTGACGAGCCGCTGGGTACTAAAGAAAAGTTCTGGGTATCCCGAACACAGGACGATCACGTCTGGCTATTCAAGTTTGCTCGTGAGCAAGGAGGTCGCGTACTTGGAGAGGATTGGGCGGAGTGGGTAGTACATAAAATTGCCCAGTTGCTCGATGTGCCAACTGCCACAGTGATCCCCGCAAGTGCCAGCGGGCGAAGAGGTGTTCTTTCAAGAAGAGTTCTTGATGCACAGATTGGCGAGGAGCTTCGGCACGGGAACGAGCTTCTCGCAGAAGTCGATCGACAATATGACTCTAGCCTGGAGGGGAACAATCCTCGCTATACGCTGGACTTAGTAAAAAAGGCGCTTATTGGCACGGGCGCGCCTCAGGAGTTGCGTAGGCCGTCTCTGTCTGGCTATGACGTCTTTTGCGGATATCTGCTGATGGATGCCCTGGTTGCGGGACAGGATAGGCACCACGCAAATTGGGCTGTTATTCAGCTCGACGTATCGCGGTCGCTGGCTCCATCTTTCGATCACGGCAACGCGCTCGGCTTCGCGGTGACCGACAAGGAACTGCGGCGCTTGGTCGCGGAGCCAGAATTGAGGCAAAGATGGCTCGGCAGAGGGAAGTCGAGACATTTCGCCCACAGGCCACCGTTGACGGACCTAGCCTATGAAGCCCTCAGTGCTGCGTCTCCCGCAGCACGCCGCTATTGGCGGGTGCGCTTGGAGAACTTCAACCCGCAGCAGTTGACCGGTATCTTGTCCAGCATCCCGACTAATGTGATGTCGGAGGACGCTCGTACGCTGGCACTGATGATAGTTCGAGAGAATCGAAGGAGGCTGCTGAATGACTACCCTCATTGACGCTGTAGGCCAAGCGTCCAATGCTCTAAGGGCCGGAGATAGACGCCTCTTGGTAATCTGGCAAAATCCCGCGACGAAGACTTTTACTCGCGTTGGACGTCTCACTGAGCGTGGGGACGGTAGTTTCGAATTTAGCTATGTGGAGGGTGTTGACAAACTCGACGGCTTCCGCCCCATAAGCGGCTTTCCGAGGTTCGGTGAAGTTTATGCGTCTCCGACTCTTTCGGCTTTTTTCGCGAACCGGGTGATGTCTGCCGACCGCGAGAACTTTCATCAGTACCTGCAGTGGATTGGTCTGAATCAAGTAGAGCCTGGTCGGCTCCCCGTCGAACTTCTAGTTCGCACTGGCGGCGGTCGGGCTACTGATCTCTTCCATATCGTGGAGGAACCAGATTTCGCAAGAAGTAGTTTTGTCTCTAGATTCTTTGTCTCTGGGCTCTGGCATGCAGACAGGACCTTTGAACGAGTAGCTCAACTTTCCCCTGGAGATCTTCTGCTTCTTCGCCCCGATGTAGCGAATCCAGTAAATCCTTTCGCGATCTATCTCGAGATTGCGGAAGGAGAGCCCATTGGATGGGTACCCGACTGGTTGTGCGGTGAACTCAGTTTCGCCGAGGCTGGCGGTTACAAGCTAGCGGCGGAGGTTGAGCGAGTAAGCGTTGACGCACCCAACCATCTTCGAGTGCTGTGTCGCGTCACCGCCGAGCGTGCATGACCAGTCAACCCGAATACCATGGGGGCGGACGTTGCAGCCCTGGGCGCCGCGGGCGGGACCAATGCGTTCCCGCTCCACGACAGGCGGTGACGAGTTGATTGCGCCGGGTCTTGGAGCAACGAAGTACGCGCGGCAAGTTAGTCCCTGAATGTGACTATTCGGAGGAGAACTTGTCTCGCCTTCGGCTGTTGATTGCGCACGCGGAAGTGTCGAGACCTGCCGTGTCTAGTTGAGTGTCATTTGGGGCCGTTGCTTGGCCGAGCTGTGTCGCATCGAGAACTGGATGCAAGGTGACGCGGATTACCGCCGAGCGTGCCCCCGCAGGGACTCGAACCCTGACTGAAGCGATTTTAAGTCGCCTGCCTCTGCCATTGGGCTACGGGGGCTAAGCAGCGCGACTGTAGCCGAGGCGCCGGTGTCAGCGGCCGAGGCCGCTCGTGATCACCGCGTCGCCGAGCGTGAACGCGCCGGCGGCCGCCAGGAGGCCGAGGCCGCTGATCCACCACAGTGACCGGCCGGAGCGGGCGCGCACCAGCAGCACCACCACGGTCGCGACGAGCGCGACGGCGGGGCCGGCCGCGATGATCCCGCTGCCTGCACCAATCACGTCGTAGCGGCACGACGCGGAGCAGGCATCAGAGCGCATGCCGCTGAGGCCCGCCCACAGCGGGGCGAACGCCGCGACGGCGACCAGCAGGACCACGCCGATCGCGGTCGCCACCTCGTCGAGGGTGGAGCGGAGGCCGGATCGGGTCGGCGTCTCGCTCATCCCGCAACTCTGCGCGTCTGGTGCCGCGTTCGCATCGTCCCGCAGGATGACTGGCACGGCCTCCGTGATCCTCCACCGGGACGGGCAGGTCGAGATCGCGTCGAGAGGAGGAACCCGTGACCAGGTCGGTGCTGTCGCTGTGGTCCAGCGGGTCCGTGCTGTCGATCGGGTCGCGGAACTCCGTGCTCTCCATCGGCAGCGTCGGGTCGGCCTGCTCGATCGGGTCCGTCGGCTCGTTCGGGTCCGTGCTCGCCGTCGGGTGCGCGCTGTCCGCGATCGCGCTGCTGTCGTGGTGCAGCCGGGTCGCGGTGATGTCCTCCACCTCGGTCAGGGCCGTGATGCGCGCAGGCGGCCGTCCTCCCCGCTGAGACCTCTGAGAGGACCCTGCATGCGCGGTGGGAGTTGTCAAGCCGGTTCTAGGCTGCCGGGATGGACGCCGCCTCGATCATCATCCCGATCGTCATCGTCGCGGTCCTGGTCGTGCTGTTCGCGCTGTACGTCTGGGTCAACTACCGCTCGCTCGACACCCTGCGCCACCGCGTCGACGAGGCGTGGGCCGACATCGAGGCCCAGATGGGCCATCGGGCAGAGCTGGTGCCCCAGCTGGTGGAGGCCGTGCAGGGGCACGCCGGGCACGAGAAGGCGCTGCTGAAGTCGATCGACGACGCCAGGGCGGAGACGCTGCAGGCGTCCAACCCGGGCCAGGCCACGGTGGCCGAGACGCACATGCAGCAGGCGCTGCGCTCCCTGTACTCGACGGCGGAGGGCTATCCGGCCCTCAACGCCGGCACCCAGTTCCTGCAGCTGCAGGGCGACCTGGGCGACACCGGCGAGAAGATCCAGGCGTCGCGCCGCTTCTACAACGGCGGGGTGCGGGAGTTCAACGCGAAGCGCACCGTGTTCCCCGGCACCCTCTTCAAGAACCGCCCCGGCTTCGAGCAGCGCGAGTTCTTCGAGGTCGGCGGGCCGTCCGTGGCCGAGCCGCCGCGGATCCAGTTCTAGAGGCTCACGCGCCGGAGTCCGCCCACTCCAGCACCCGCTCCGCGCGAGCCGTCGTCAGTGGGCTCGCCGCTCCCGGCTGCTCCAGCTCGACGACCGGATCGCCCGGGTGGGTGGCCGCGGGCCAGGTGCCGTCATTGGATCGGGCGGCGCGGAGCGCGTCAACCGCCTCCGCGACCCGCTCATCCGGCTGCAGGTCCGCAGCCCGCAGGTGGTCCAGGCCGCGCAGCACGTCATAGCACCAGTACGCGGGCACGTGCGGGGTGAGCCACTGCTCGTCGAGCAGGGCGCCGGTGGTCTTGGAGCGCAGCAGGCCACGGTCCAGCAGGTACTGCTCCCCGCGGTGCCGAGCGTCCGCCAGAGCCGCATCCGGCCCGGTCGCCTGCTCGAACGCCAGCAGGCCCTCCAGCACGCAGACGGTGGGATGGAACGAGCTGCGGGTGCTCGACGGCGCCTCGCAGTTCCAGCCGCCGTCCGGCAGCTGCTCCGACAGCAGCCGCTGCACGAGCGCGGGGGAGGGGTGGCCGAAGCGGGCACCGAGCGTCAGCACGCGGCCGTTGACGCACGCCTCCGTCTCGCCCTCGAAGAACGGGCGGCCGCCGTTGCGCTCCTCCCAGCGCACGCGCTCGTGCACCAGGTCGATCGCGCGGCACACGCCCGCGTCCGCCGGGTCGGCGTCCAGCTCGTGCAGCAGCCACAGCGCGTCCGTCGTGGAGCTCCAGCCCTCGCTGTCATAGACGCCGACGCCCCAGTCGCCGTCCGTCCGCTGCAGCGCCAGGATCCGGGCGATCGCCTCCGTCGTCATCGCCCCGGTCTACCAGCGGCTCGCGCGGACCGACAGGACCAGAACGGCGGCCGGTGATCCGGATCGGGTCAGTTGCTCTCGGAGAGCTCGTGGCTGATCGCGTTCGGGCCGCTGTACTCGCGGTCCGGGATGTTGCCCAGCGCGTCCAGCACGGCCTCGTCGGCGCCCGAGTCCTTCGCGGTCTTCAGGATGGTGTCCTTCGACACCGGGTACTCCATCCCGCCCAGGAACTTCTGCACCTGGATCGGGTTCGGCATGTCCGCCATGGGAACTCCTTCGTCACTGCGCCGAGCGGCGCGTCTTTCGCAACCGGCCGATCAGCCGGCGGTCTCATGGGCGAACACGGCCTCCGCCGCGTCCGCGCTGCGGTCGGGGATGGTGGTCGGCGCCTCCAGGTGCACGGCGCCGGAGGGCAGCACGCCCGCCCCGCCGAAGCGCTCCATCACCTTCCACTGCGCCGCCACGTCCTCGCCGCCGTGGTTCGGCGGCAGCTGCTCCCAGAAGTCGAAGCCGCCCACCTCGACCAGCGCCTGCCGCCGGTACAGCACGCAGCCCGCCAGCCAGGCGACGCGGTACGGCAGCCAGCCCTGCTCCGGCAGTTCCGTGCGCGCGGCGATGTGGCTGAGGTTCGCGGCGTTGTGCAGCGTCCAGCGCTCCGTGCCGGGGGAGTCCTTGCGCAGCCGCTCCGGCTGCACGCCGTCGGTCCAGGGGAAGAACGGCTCCTGCTCGCGCGGGCGCACGTCGTCCAGGTACGACAGGCCCTGCTGCGCGGCACCGACGACGCCGCAGTCCAGGCGCTCGATAGCCTCGTGCAGCATCCCGATCGTGCCCGGCTCCAGCCATACGTCGTCATCCAGGAACAGCACCAACGGGGCGGTTGCCTGCTCCAGGAGGAAAGCGCGGTGCTCGGCGATGCCGCGGCGGGGCAGGTGGCGCAGCACCTGCGGCTGGCGGCCCTGCGCCTGCAGCACCCGCAGCATCGCCTGCACGGCCGGCTCCACGCTCATCGCGTGGTCGTCGCTCTGGTCGCTGACGATCACGCGGAAGGGCGGGTCGTCCTGCGCGGCCAGCCCGGCGAGCACGGTCGCGAGCTCGGCCAGGCGGCCGGAGGTCGGCAGCAGCACGTCGATCACCGGCTGCTGCGGCTGCTCCGAGGCCGCCCAGACCGCCGAGGTGCGGCGGCTGCTCACTCCGCGGGCTCCGGGTGCAGGGCGCGCGCCCGGGCCAGCATGCCGCTGGTCGAGTGCGTGCTGACCCAGCCGACCAGGCGCACCTGCCCGCCGTGCGCCTCCACCACCGGCGTCTTCGCCAGCATCTCGCGGGTGTAGTCGCCGCCCTTCGTGTAGACGTCGGGCTCGATCGCCTCGATCAGGCGCACGGCCGTGTCCTCCGAGAAGACGGTCACGTAGTCGACGCTCGACAGCTCTGCCAGCACGCCCGCGCGGTCGGCCGCCGTGTTGATCGGGCGGCCCGGGCCCTTCAGCCGGGTCGTGGAGGCGTCGTCGTTCACCGCGACGACCAGCACGTCGCCCAGCTGCTTCGCCTGCTTCAGGTAGGAGATGTGGCCCAGGTGCAGCACGTCGAAGCAGCCGTTCGTGAAGACGATGCGGCGGCCGGCCTGGCGGTCGGCGCGCAGCGCGGCCAGCAGCGCGCGCTCGTCCAGCAGGCGCGCGCCGTCGTCCAGCGAGGCGGTCAGCGCGTCCGCGGTGCAGACGGAGGTGCCGGTCTGGCGCACCACGACGTCGGCGGCCAGCTGCGCGAACACCGCGGCCTCGTGCAGGTCGCAGCCCGAGTCCAGCGCGCGGATGAGGGCGGCGGCGAAGGTGTCGCCCGCGCCGTTCGCCATCGACTCCGGCGCGGGGCGCGCGAAGGTGCGGCTGGGCGCTCCGGGGCCGTGCACGACGGTGCCGTCGCGGTCCAGGGTCACGATGACGCCCGCGGCCCCGGTGCGGCGGCGCAGCTCGTCGCCCACGGCGAGGGCGCGGCCCACGCGGTCGGAGCCGAGCGGCTGGTCGAGCAGCAGCGCGGTCTCGCCGGCGTTCGGCGTCACCGCGGTGGGGTGCAGGGGAGCCCAGGGGGCCAGCTCGTGCGCGTCGACCACGACGACCGCCGGGCGCGCGGTCGCGGCCAGGTGCTGGCGGACGATCTCGCCCGTCGCGCCCATGCCGTAGTCGCAGACGAGCAGGCCCGCCGCGCCGTCCAGCGCGCGCTTCGCGGCGTCCGCCACGGCCCGCTGCTGGTCCGCGCCGAGCACGCTGCCCTCGTCGAACCGGACCATCGTCTGGCCGGCCGCGACGACGCGCGTCTTCACCGTGGTGGTCAGGCCCGGCAGGCGCACCACGCCGCGCACGTCCACGCCGGCCGCGGCCAGCAGGGCGGTCAGGGAGTCGCCCGCCTCGTCGTCGCCCACGGCGCCGACCACGCGGACGTCCGAGCCCAGCGCCGCCAGGTTCACCGCGGTGTTCGCGGCGCCGCCCGGCACGTCCTGCCGCTCCGACACCTGCACCACCGGCGCGGGCGCCTCCCGGCTGAGCCGCTCGCTGGGGCCGCTAACGAACCGGTCCAGCAGCAGGTCACCCACGATCACGACGGGGCCGCCGCGGTGGGCCAGCACCCGGGCGACCAGCCCGGTCTCGCGCGCGTCGCTCACGCGGCACCGCCCGGCAGGCCGAAGTGCACGACGGTCGTCGTGGTCATCTCGTCCAGCAGCTCCGGGCCGTAGCCGAAGCCCGCGCCGCTGGCCCCGCGCGGCTGCGCCGCGCCTCCCGGAGCGCCGCCGAACACCGCGTTCACCTTCACCGTGCCGACGGGCAGCAGCGCGGCCGCGCGGTGCGCGTGCGTCATGTCCGCCGTCAGTACCGTGGCGGCCAGGCCGTAGCGGTCGGCCGCGGCCAGGCGCAGGCCCTCCTCGAAGTCGTCCACGACGACCACCGGAGCGACGGGGCCGAACGTCTCCTCCGTCAGCACGGCCGCGCCCTCCGGCACGTCCGTGAGCACCGTGGCGGGGTAGCGGGAGCCGGGGCCCTCCGGCACCGCGCCGCCCGCGAGCACCGTCGCTCCGGCGGCGGCCGCGTCGTCGACCTGCTTCGCGACGCTGGCGCGCATCCGGTCGTCGACCAGGGGCTGGCCGCTGGAGCGCGTCCACTCGTCCGCCTCCGCCACCAGCGCGGCCAGGAACGGCTGCGCCACGTCGCGGTGCACGTAGATGCGCTCCACGGCGGTGCAGATCTGGCCCGCGTTCGCGAAGGAGCCGAGCGCCGCCTGGCCCGCCGCCCACACCGGGTCGACGCCCGCGTCGACGATCAGGGGGTCGTTGCCGCCGTTCTCGCGGATCACGTGCACGTCGCGCGTCGCCGCCACCTGCGCCAGCGCGCGGCCCGTCGCCGTGGAGCCCACGTGCGCGATCACCGCGACCGCCGGCTGCTCGACCAGCGCCGCACCCGTGGAGCCGTCGCCGGTCACGTGCACCAGCACGCCCTCCGGCAGCACGGCGGACAGGATCTCGTCGACCAGCGCGCCGGTGTGCGGGCTGCGCTCGCTGGGCTTGTGGACCACGGTGTCGCCGCTGACGAGCGCCGCGCCCAGCAGGCCCGCCGCGACGGCGACCGGGTCGTTCCACGGGGTCAGCGCCACGACCACGCCGCGCGCCTGCGGCACCGCGACGTCCACGGCGAACTGGCCCCCGCGCAGCTGACGGCCGCGGTGCACCGGGCCCAGCTCGGCGTACTGCAGCAGCGTGTTCACGGCCGCCTCCACGCCGCCGGCGGCGTCGCCCGCGGGCTTGCCGGTCTCGCGCGTGTTCAGCGCCGCGACCTCCTGCGCGCGCTCCGCCAGCGCCAGCGCCGCCTTGCGCACCAGCAGCCCGCGCTGAGCGGGCGGGGTGGCGGACCAGGCCGGGAACGCGTCCGCGGCCCGCTGCACCGCCTCCGCCGCCCGCGCCGCCGTGGCGACCGGCAGGCTGCCGACGTGCTCTCCGGTCGAGGGGTCCGTGATCTCGATGGAGGCGGTGTCGGTGGTGAGGTCGGCGGGCATGCGGCAGCGGATCCTTCCGGAGGGGTCGTCGACGCGCGGGCCACGCGGCCTGCACAACGTATTGGAGACGCCCCCGGGGGCGGCTGTGCAGAACCTGAGGCTTGACCTGTCTCAGGATTGGGGGGTGCTGAACCCCGTCGTCGCCCCGCTGCAGCCCCCGTTCGACGACGTGCAGCGCATCGCGGTGCTGCGCGGAGGCGGCCTGGGCGACCTGGTGTTCGCGCTGCCGGCCCTCGCGGCGCTGCGCGGGGCGCACCCCTCCGCGCGCATCGTGCTGCTGGGGATGCCCGCGCACGCGGCGCTGCTGGCCGGGCGGCCCGAGGTGCCGGTCGACGCCGTCGAGGTGCTGCCGGCGGTGCCCGGCGTGCGGGCGGGGGAGGAGGACCCGGCCGCCACCGAGGCGTTCGTGCAGCGCATGCGTGGCGAGCGCTTCGACCTGGCGGTGCAGGCGCACGGCGGCGGGCGCAACGCGAACCCCTTCCTGCTGCGCCTGGGCGCGCGGCACTCCGTCGGCACCGGCACGCCCGACGCGCCCCGGCTCGAGCGGACCCTGCACTACGACTACTTCCAGCACGAGGTGCTGCGGTGGCTGGAGGTCGCCGGCCTCGCCGGGGCCGCGCCCGTGGACCTCGAGCCGCGGCTCGTCGCGACCGAGGCCGAGCGGGCCGCGGCGCGCTCGCTGCTGGGCGATGGGCCGTGCGTGGTCGTCCACCCGGGCGCGACCGACCCGCGGCGGCACTGGCCCACCGAGCGCTTCGCGGCCGTCGCCGCCGAGCTGGCCGGGCGCGGGGTGCGGGTCGTCGTGGTGGGGGACCCCTCCGAGGTGCCCGTGGCCGAGTCCGTCGTCGCGCAGGCCTCCGCGCCGCTCGTGTCGTCGCTGGCGGGACGGCTGGACCTCTCCGGGCTCGCGGGCGTGCTGGCGGAGGCGGACGTGGTGCTCGCGAACGACAGCGGGCCGCGGCACCTGGCGCAGGCGCTCGGGGCGCCGACGGTCGGCGTCTTCGTCTTCGGCAACACCATCAACGCGATGCCGTTCGGGCGCGGGCGCCACCGCATCCGCCTGGGCCGCATCACCGCGTGCCCGATCTGCGGGCGCGACGCGACCCAGGTCGGCTGGTCGGCGCCGCGCTGCGAGCACGACCCCTCCTACGTCGCCGACGTGCCCGTCGCGGACGTGCTGGAGGACGTGCTCGACCTGCTGGCGGGCGGGGCCGCGCAGCGGGGGTGAGGTGGTCGCAGCGCCGAGGGTGCTGAAGCCTCGGCGCTGCTCGAACGACGCCAGGCGGCAGATCCGACGTGTGGAGGCGTCGAATCTGCCGCCTGGCGTCGTCCTAGGGCGGACCGCGGAGCGGAAGGCGGCTCAGCGGGTCACGGCCAGGACGGCTCCTCCTCGTGCATGACCGAGATCTCGCGGATCTCGCTGCCGCGCGGGGACGCCAGCGCGTACAGCACGGCGCTCGCGACGTTCGCCGGGTCGTTCAGGTTGGCGTCGGGGCCCGGCGCGTACTGCGCGGTGCGGCCGTCGAAGAAGCGGGTCTGCATGCCGGCCGGGATCAGGGTGGTGACGCCGATGGCGCCGCGGGTCTCCGCGGCCAGGGCGCGGCTGAAGCCGATCACGCCGAACTTCGACGCGGAGTAGGCGGTCGCGTCCGAGACGGCGCGCACGCCCAGCGACGAGCTGACCGTGACGACGCGGCCGTGCACCTGCATCAGGTGCGGCAGGGCGGCGCGCACGACGGCGGCGGTGCCCAGCAGGTTGACGGCGATCACGCGTTCCCAGACGTCGCCCGGGATCTCGTCCAGGCGGCCGGGCTTGTCGATGCCCGCGGCGGTGACGACGGCGTCGAGGCCGCCGTGCTCCTCCGCGATGCGGGCGACCAGCGCCTCGATGCCGCGGGTGTCGGTGACGTCGCCCTGGTAGGCGGCGTACGGGCTGGCCGACGGGTCGAGGTCGATCACGAGCGGCGTGCCGCCGGCCTTGGCGACCCCGTCGGCGACGGCCGCGCCGAGGCCGGCCGCGCCTCCCGTGATCAGGGTGCGGCCGATGGGCGTGGGCTCGGTGGAGGCGATGGGCATTGCTGTCCTTTCAGGGCAGGGCGTGCTCGTCGTTCAGGAATTCCCACCGGCGGAGCCGCAGGACTTCCTGAACGACGAGCACCCGCGGGTCAGGAGACCCGCTGGATTGCGGCGGCCAGGCTCGTGGTCGAGCGGCCGGGGAAGAAGGGCACCGTGACGGCGCGGCCGCCCCACTGCTTGATGACGGCGGCCTCGGGCAGGTCGGCGGCGTCGTAGTCGCCGCCCTTCACCCAGATGTCGGGCCGCACGCGGAGGATCGCCTCCACGGGCGTGTCCTCGCCGAAGACGACGACGCCGTCGACGACCTCCAGCGCGCTCAGCAGGTCGACGCGGTCGTTCTGCGTCATCAGCGGCCGCTCCGCGCCCTTCAGGCGGCGCACGGAGTCGTCGCTGTTCAGCAGCACGATCAGGCAGTCGCCCAGCGCGCGGGCCGCGGACAGCGTGCGTGCGTGCCCGGCGTGCAGCAGGTCGAAGCAGCCGCCGGTCGCGACCACGGTGCCGCCGGCCGCGCGCACGCGCTCGACCACGGCCAGCGCGTCCCGGTCGGCGCCCGGCAGCGCGGCGGGAGTGGCCGCGCCGAGCGCCAGCACGCCGCCCGTCGCCAGGTAGTCGCCCGTGATCCGCACCGCGGCCTGCACCGCGGCGACGGGGGTCGCGCCGCCGGCCAGCGCGACGGCCAGGCTGCTGGCGAACCGGTCGCCCGCGCCGTTCACGTCCGCCTCGGCGACCGCGTCGGCGGCGATCACCATCGGCAGGCCGTGGGCCGCGGTGCGCAGCAGCGCGCCGTGGGCGCCCATGGTCACGACGACCGCCGCGGCCTTCCAGCCGTCCAGCAGCGACAGCGCGGCCTCATCGGCGAACGGCACGCCGCCGCCCTCCACGCCGGAGAAGGTGCGCGCCTCGCCCAGGTTCGGCGTCACGACGACGCCGGGCACCGGAGCGGTGCCGCGCGGGTGCGGGTCCCACACGACGGTCGTGCGCGCGGCGGCCTCGATCAGCGCCTCGCGCAGCGCGGGGTCCTCCAGCAGGCGGCGGCCGTAGTCGGCCACGACGACCAGGTCGGCCGACCGCACCGCCTCCACCATCTCGGCGGAGACCTCGGGAGCGCCGGGCGTGCCGCCGCCCTCGTCGATGCGCGCGATCGGCTGCTCCACGCTGCGGATCCGCGTCTTCACCGGCGTGGGGGAGGGGGAGCGGCCGGCGACCAGGCGCACGCCCTCCAGCAGCTGCGGCAGGCTCGCGCCGCGCTCGTCGTCCGACAGCGCGGTGACCAGCGTCACGTCGTGCCCGTCGCGGACGAGCATCGTCGCGACCAGCCCGGCGCCGCCGGCGCGCCGCACCTCGCGGGTCACGTCGAGGACGGGCACCGGCGCGTAGGGCGTCAACCGCTGCACCTCCCCCTCCACGTCGACGTCCAGCAGCAGGTCGCCGACCACGACCGCCTTCAGCGCGGCGCTCATCGGGTCGCCCCCAGGCGCTCGAGCACGATCGCGTCGAAGACGCGGCACAGCGCGTGCACCGCGATCAGCTGCCCCTCCTGCACGGAGGCGCCGACGCCCGGCAGCACGAGCGCGTCGTCCGCCGCCTCGGTCAGCGGGTTCGGCCCGGGGCCGGTCATCGCCCAGACGGTCGCGCCGACCTCGTGCGCGGCCTCCGCGGCCCGCACCAGGTTGGCGCTCGTGCCGCTGGTCGACAGCAGCACCAGCACGTCGCCGGCGCGCGCGTGCGCGGTCACCTGACGCGCGAAGACCTCCGCGAAGCCGTAGTCGTTCGCGATCGCGGTGACGGCGCTGGTGTCGCCGTGCAGGCAGATCGCCGGGAACGCCTTGCGGTCGCCGTCGAAGCGGCCCACGAACTCGGCCGTCAGGTGCTGCGCCTCGGCCGCGGACCCGCCGTTGCCGCCCGCCAGCAGGCGCGCCCCGCCCAGCAGGCGGTCGGCCAGCTGCTCGCCCCACGCGGCCAGCCGCGGCGCCTCGGCGCGCAGGGCCTCGATCGTCGGCAGCACCGCGGCCACGTGGTCGCCCGCGACGTCCTGGGACGTGCGGACGGTGTCGATGGCGGTCATCGCTCTCCCGTCAGTGTTGCGGCGCGCGCTCCCGCGGCCACCAGTCGTGCGTACACCTTGGCGGTCTCCGCGGCGACCCGGCGCCAGGAGTAGCGCGTGAGGGCCCGGCGGCGCCCCGCCTCCCCGTACCGCGCGCCGAGGTCCGGGTCGTCCAGCACCCGGCGGATCGCCGTCGCCAGCGCTTCCGGATCGCGCGGGGGCACGTGCAGGCCTGTGACGTCCTCGACCACCGTGTCGATCAGGCCGCCGACGCGGGTCGCCACGACCGGGCGGCCGCAGGCCATCGCCTCCAGCGGCACGATGCCGAAGGGCTCGTACCAGGGTGCGCAGACGACCACGTCGGCGCTGCGGTACCAGGCGGGCAGGTCGTCGTGGCCGATGCGGCCGGCCAGCACCACGCGGTCCTGCAGGCCGTGCTCGGCGATGACCTGCTGCAGGCGGTCCGTCTCCGGCTCGACCTCCAGGTGCCCCGCGTCGCCCGCGCCGCCGATCACGACCAGCTCGGCGTCGACCCCGGCGGCGACCAGCAGCGCCAGGGCCTCGATCGCATTGCCGACGCCCTTGCGCGGCACCAGGCGGCTCACGGTCAGCAGGCGGAGGCGCCCGGAGCGGGGCTCGACCGGGCCCCGCGGCGTGAAGTGCTGCACGTCGACGCCGCACGGCACCACCGCGATGCGCTTCGACGGCACCTCCATCGCCTTCAGCTCGAACGCCTCGTCGCTGCAGGTGGCCACCACGACGTCGGCGCGGCGGGCCACGTCGGGCTCCAGCCACGCGCGCTCGGCGGGGGAGGTGTCGTTCGCGCCCTGCTGCCGGCGCTTCACGACGCCCAGGGCGTGGAAGGTCTGCGCCACCGGCAGGTGCCCGCCGTCGGCGAGGTCGAGGCGGGTGCCGGCGTCGAGCGCCGCCAGCCCGGACATCCAGAAGTGCCCGTGCACGACGTCCGGCCGCCACCGCGACCAGTGGGCGGCCAGGGAGTCGGCGAACTCGCCCATGTGCGGCAGCAGCTCGTCCTTCGGCACGCGCGCCGCCGGCCCCGCGGCCACCTGCACCACGGTGACGTTCGGCGCCATCGGCACCTCGTCCGGCAGGTCCGGGTCCTCGCGGCGCGTGTGCACCACGACCTCGTGGCCCGCGGCGCCCAACGCGATCGCCAGGGCGGCGACGTGCACGTTCTGCCCGCCCGCGTCGACCCCTCCCAGCACCGCGAGGGGGCTGGCGTGCTCGGAGACCAGTGCGATTCTCATCAGCCGACTTCTCCCAGACGTTCGGAGGGCTCCGCAAGCCCCAGATGCCCCTTTTCCGTGGAACGGGGGCGCCGTGGTACAGCCAGCAGCACCTCGTCCCAGTCGCTCAGGAAGCGCGGCAGACCGTAGCGCGCCAGCGCCGCCTCCCGCGCGACCGCCCCGCGGCGGGCGGCCTCGTCGGGGTCCTCGACCAGCCGCCGGGCCTCGCGCACCAGCTCGTCGACGTCCGCCGACACGGCGCCGGCCTCCTGCGGCACGGCGCGCGGCGCCTCCGTCATCGCCAGCGCGAGCACGGGCATCCCCAGGTGCATCGCCTCCAGCAGCGCCAGCCCCAGCGACGTCCACCGCATCGGGTGCACGTAGGCGCGGCGCTGCGCCAGCTCGGCGTGCATCGGCGTGGGCTTGACGTCGCCGCGGCCGTGCACGTCGAGGTCGGGGAACCGGTCCGCGAGCAGGTCGGTGCCCATGCCGTAGACGTCCACGGGCGCGACCTCGGCGAAGCGGGGCAGCAGGTCGGTGCCGGTGACGCGCCAGCGCCGCACGGGCTCGTTGATCGCGGTCGCCAGCCGGGGCAGCGCGCCCGTGTACCGGTGCCCCGGATCCACGATGCCGTGCTCGATCACGGTCGTGCGGGTGCGGCCCGTGTCCCACAGCAGCGCGTTCACGTGCGTGACGTGCACCACGGTCAGGTCGTCGCGGTCCGCGAACGGATGCACGCTGGTCGGCACGTCGCCCTTCGGCGTGTTGTGCTCCAGGAACACCGCCGCCAGGTCGCGGCCGATGCGGCGACCCGTCAGGCGCTCCGCCTCGGCGGCCTCCTCCGGGCGCTGCAGCACCACGACGTCCACGTCCTCCGCCGCGATCGCCTCCGGGGCGACCTCGCGCGCGGAGGCGGGCCAGTCGCGCCCGCCGCGGCCCAGGCCCCAGCCGTCGCGCGCGGCCGTCGTGGGCAGCACGTAGTCGTGGGCACCGCGCACGAAGGCGTCGGTCCAGCCGCCGTGCACGTGCCAGAGCAGCACCTTCACGATGCCCGTCCGATCCCGGCGGCCGCCGCGCCGATCAGCCGGTCGGCCGCGTCGGCCACCTCGGAGGGCGGCACGCTCGCCAGGCACGGGTGGCCGGCGACCGGGCAGACCCGGGCGCGCGTGCCGCGGCAGGCCGCGTCCTGCTGCCCGAGCAGCTCGACGGGCACGCCCCAGGGCGCCCACCGGATCGGCGGCACGACGGGGGAGAACAGGCTGACGACCGGGGTGCCGACCGCGGCGGCCAGGTGCGCGGGTCCGGTGTTGCCGGTCACCACCGCGTCGGCGTCGCGCAGCAGCACGGCGAGCCCCTCGAGGTCCAGGGCGCCGCCCAGGTCGACGCCCCGTCCGCCCGCGACCCGGGCCGTCAGGTCGCGCTCGGCGGGCGCGCCGGTGACCAGCACGGTGCGGCCGCGGTCGGCCAGCTCGGCCACGACGGCGCCGTGCAGGTCGGCGGGGTACTCCCGGGCGGGCACGGCCGCTCCGGGGTGGACGACGACGTAGCCGCCCTCCGGCGCGTGGGACGAGCGGCCCTCCGGCACCTGCACCGCCAGGCGGTCGTCGCCCTCGGGCAGCGCGTACCCGGCCGCCCGGGCGATCGCCAGCGCCCGCAGCGGCTCCGGCTGGTCCTCCGGGAAGTCCTCGCCGGGGATCAGGCGCACGTCCAGCAGCCCGCCCGCCGTGTCCGTGCTGGCGCCGATGATGTCGCGCACCCCGGCGATCCGCAGCAGCAGGGCCAGCGGCAGCGGCGACTGGTGGAAGGAGGTCAGCAGCACGGCGCGGTCCACGCCGGTGCTGCCGACGAGCGTCTCGACCTCCTCGACCAGGTCGTGGTCGACCGGGCGGCCCGTCGCGGTCTGCCACGGGGCGGCCAGCACGCGCACCTCCGCGACGCCCGGCAGCAGCCGCGCGGCGGCGGCGCCCTGCGGGCCGGCCAGGAACACGACCTCGTGGCCGGCGGCGGCCACGGCCCGCACGGCCGGTCCGCTGACCAGCACGTCGCCCATGCTGTCGAGGCGCGCGACCAGGACCCGCGTCACGCCGCGCCGCCGGCCAGCGCGATGCGCACCGCCTCGCGCAGGTCGGCCGCGACCACGCGCGCCTCGTCGACCTCCTCCTGCCGAGTGGTCGGCGTGGGCACCAGCACGGCGCGGCCGCCCGCGGCGTGCGCGGCGCCCGTGTCGGCGCCGATGTCGCCGATCAGCACCGTGTCGGCCGGGTCCACGCCCAGCGCGGCGGCGGCGGCCAGCACCATGCCGGGCTGCGGCTTGCGGCAGGCGCAGCCGTCCTCGGGCCCGTGCGGGCACCACTGCCAGGTGTCGAAGCCGCCGAACAGGCGGTCGACCTCCGCGTTCACGGCGTGCACCTGCTGCTCGGTGAGCAGCCCGCGGGCGATGCCGGACTGGTTCGAGACCACCCCGATCGGCAGCCCCGCCGCCTTCACGGCCGCCACCGCCTCCAGCGCGCCGGGCATCGGCTCGACCAGCGCGGGGTCGCCGTTGTACGGCACGTCCACGACCAGGGTCGCGTCGCGGTCGAACAGCACCGCGGCGGGCAGGCGCGGCGAGGGCGGGTTCACCTGCCATGGATAACGGGCCCAACCGCTCTGAATCTGAGAGTCTGCCGGGCATCCGCCGCAGGGGACGTGCGGGCGGAGGGCAGGATCGGGCCCGTGGACGGCGCTGCGCGACCCTTGGCCGTCGCCTTCCGCGCCCTGCAGCTGGGCGACCTGCTGGTCGCCGTGCCGGCGCTGAAGGCGCTGCGGTCGGCGCTGCCGGAGCACCGGCTGGTGCTCGCGACCTCCGCCTGGCTGCAGCCCGTGGTGCGGCTGATCCCGGCGGTCGACGACCTGCTGCCGGTCGCCGGGCTGGACGAGCCGCTGCCGTTCACCGCGGGCGAGGTGGACGTGGCGGTGAACCTGCACGGCGGCGGCCAGCAGTCCGCGGCCCTCGTCGACGCGCTGGAGGCGCGCCGCACGATCCGGCACGCGCTCGCGCCCGGGGAGGCGGGGCCGCCGTGGGTCGAGGGGACGCACGAGCGGGTCCGCTGGGTGCGCCTGCTCGCCGCCGCGGGCATGCCGGGCGACGCGGCGGACGTGGCGATCGAGCGGCCCGCGGCCGCGTCGCCCGCGCCCGGGGCCGTCGTGCTGCACGTCGGCGCGGCGCACCCGTCGCGGGAGTGGCCGGTCGACCGCTTCGGCGCGGTCGGCCGGGTGCTCGCGGCGCAGGGCGCGCACGTGGTGCTCAGCGGGTCGGCGGGGGAGCGGGACCGCGCGCTCGCCGCGGCCTCCGCCGCCGGGCTGCCGGAGGACCGCGTGCTCGCGGGCCGCACCCCCTTGGACGCCTTCGTCGCGCTGGTCGCCGACGCCGCGCTGGTCGTCAGCGCGGACACCGGCGCGGCGCACCTGGCCTCCGCCTACGGCACCCCCTCCGCGGTGCTGTTCGGTCCGGTGGGGCCGGAGC
>JAKONM010000284.1 GCA_022701925.1 Microbacteriaceae bacterium | reverse complement strand
GCTGCTGCTGCAGCACCGCGGTCAGGACTCCACGGGCCTGGTCACCGACGACGGCGGCCCGTTCCACATGGTCAAGGCCCGCGGCCAGGTGCGCGAGGCGTACCGCACCCGCGACATGCGCTCGCTGCTCGGCAACACGGGGCTCGGCCACGTGCGGTACGCGACCCGCGGCAGCGCGGCCAGCGAGCAGGAGGCGCAGCCGTTCTACGTGAACGCGCCCTACGGCATCGTGCTGGTGCACAACGGCAACCTCACGAACGTGCGCGAGCTGACGGCCGACCTGTTCCACGTCGACCGCCGTCACCTGAACAGCGACAGCGACACCGAGCTGCTGGTCAACGTGCTGGCGAACGAGCTGCAGGCCGAGCTGAACGGCACCGAGCTGGAGCCGGACGACGTGTTCACGGCCGTGCGCCGCGTGCACGAGCGGGTGGAGGGCAGCTACGCCGCCATCGCGCTGATCGCCGGCCGCGGCCTGCTGGCCTTCCGCGACCCGTACGGCATCCGCCCGCTGACCCTGGGCCGCCGCTCGTTCGAGCAGCTGCACGGCGTGCACCGCGACGAGTGGATGGTCGCCAGCGAGTCGCTGGTGCTGGAGGCGAACGGCTACGAGGTCGTGCGCGACGTCGCCCCCGGCGAGGCCGTGTTCATCACCCCGGACGGCGAGCTGCACATCCAGCAGTGCGCGGAGCGCCCCCGGCTGGTGCCGTGCGCCTTCGAGTACGTGTACCTGGCCCGCCCCGACTCGACCATGTCGGGCATCTCGGTCTACGACGCCCGTCTGCGCCTGGGCGACCGGCTGGCGGACACGGTGAAGGCGTACGCGCCGCTCGGCGACATCGACGTGGTGATGCCGATCCCCGACTCCTCGCGGCCGTCCGCGATGCAGCTGGCGCAGCGGCTGGGCATCACCTACCGGGAGGGGTTCTACAAGAACCGCTACGTGGGCCGCACCTTCATCATGCCGGGGCAGGCGGTGCGCAAGAAGAGCGTGCGGCAGAAGCTGAACGCGCTGGGCACGGAGTTCCGCGGCAAGAACGTGCTGATCGTCGACGACTCGATCGTCCGCGGCACGACCAGCAGGGAGATCGTCGACATGGCGCGCACCGCCGGGGCGAACTCCGTCACGTTCGCCTCCGCCGCCCCGCCCGTGCGGTACCCCCACGTGTACGGCATCAACATGCCGTCGCGGCGCGAGCTGGTGGCCTCCGGCCGCAGGATCCCGGAGGTGGCGCACGAGATCGGCGCCGACCACCTGATCTACCAGGAGGTCGCCGACATGCGCGACGCGATCGTCGACGGCTCGGGCGTGACCGACCTGGAGATGAGCTGCTTCACGGGCGAGTACGTGACCGGCACGGTCGACGCGGACTACCTGCGCTGGGTCGAGGCGAACCAGTTCAGCTGACCCCCGCACTGGGGAGGGCCGGATCTGCGGACAGACAGGTCGTTCTGTCCACACCTGCCGTACAGTGATGCACGGCGGCACCCACCGCCGGTAGTACCCGCTACGACCGCTCACCCCGTCCCGACCCCCCTTGACGGACGGGTGCGCGTCCACTTCCCCGCGAGTCGCGCGGCGGTCTCCCGGATGAGGACCCCGGGCGCTGGATCCCCCATCCAGCGTCCGGGGTCGTTCCGTTCCAGCAGGCAGACTGGCTGCACGGAGGTGACGGGTGCACGACCACGCGCACGGCGGCGAGGCCCCTCGGCGCGCCATCGGCACGGCCTTCGCCATCACCTGCGGGCTGCTCGGCGTGCAGGTCGTCGGCGCGGTCGTCACCGGTAGCCTGGCGCTGCTGGTCGACGCCGCCCACATGCTCACCGACGCCCTGGGCCTGGCGGTCGCGCTGACGGCGTCCCGGCTGGCCCTCCGGCCCGCGACCGCACGACGCAGCTGGGGCTGGGCGCGGGCCGAGGTGCTGGGCGCGACCCTGCAGGCCGCCGTGCTGCTCGGCGTCGGCGTCGTGGTGCTGGTGGAGGCGGTGCAGCGCCTGGCGGACCCGCCGGAGGTCGCGGGCGGCGGGCTGCTGCTCTTCGGCGCGCTGGGCCTGGTCGGCAACCTGGCCGCCGGTGCCGTGCTGCTGCGCCACCGCTCCCACGACCTGAACACGCGGGCCGCGTTCCTGGAGGTGGCGGCCGACGCCGTCGGCTCGATCGGCGTGCTGGCGGCCGGCGCCGTCATCGCTCTGACGGGCTGGACGCGCGCCGACGCCGTCGCGGCGCTGGTCGTGGGCGCGATCATCCTGCCGCGCTCGCTGCTGCTGCTGCGCGACGCCGTCGACGTGCTGCTCGAGTCCGTGCCCCGGGGGCTCGACGTCGAGGACCTGCGCGGGCACCTGCTGTCGCAGCCGCACGTGCTGGCGGTGCACGACCTGCACGCCACCCGCATCTCCTCCGCCCTGCCGGTGCTGTCGGCGCACGTGGTCGTGGAGGCCGGGTGCTTCCGCGACGGGCACGCGCCGGCGGTGCTGGACGCGCTGCAGCGGTGCGCGGCGGAGCACTTCGCCGTGCGGTTCGAGCACTCCACGTTCCAGCTGGAGCCGCCGGCGCACACGGACCACGAGCCCGGCACCCACGTCTGACCCGCCGCGTCCGGCAGGATCGCCGCGTGGACCTGCTGCCGCCGCCCCCGCAGTCGCAGTCCGTGATGGCGGCGGACGGGGTGCCGATCGCCACCTACGACCTCGGCGACCCGGACGGCCCCGTCGTGCTGGCCGTGCACGGCTTCGCCTCCAGCGCCTACGCGAACTTCGTCGCCACCGGCTGGGTGCGCGAGCTGCACCGGGCGGGCTTCCGGGTGATCGCGGTCGATCAGCGGGGGCACGGCGCCAGCGGCAAGCCGCACGACCCGGCGGCGTACTCGATGCCGCGGCTGGTCGCCGACGTGCGGGCGTTGCTCGACGCCCACCTGATCCACGAGGCGGCATGGGTCGGCTACTCGCTGGGCGCGCGGGTCGGCTGGCACGCGGCGGTCGAGGATCCCGTCGCCATCACCCGGGCCGTGCTGGGCGGGATCCCGGACGGCGACCCGCTGATCCGGTTCCGGGTCGACCAGGCGACGGCCCTGATCCGGGACGGCACGCCGGTGTCGGACCGCCTGACGCAGGCGTACCTGACGATGGCGGGACGCACCCCGGGCAACGACCTGGCCGCGCTGGTCGCGCTGGTCGAGGGCATGCGGGGCGGGCCGCAGCCGGACCCCGCCCGCCCGCCGCAGCAGGCGGTGCTGTTCGCCGCGGGCACGGAGGACCCGATCCTGGAGGCCTCCGAGCGCCTGGCGGCCGCGACCCCGCGCGGCGAGTTCCTGCGGATCCCGGGGCGGGACCACTTCAACGCCCCGACGGCGCGCGCGTTCCGCTCCGGGGCGCTGGAGTTCCTGACCCGCTCCTGAGGCGGCGGGCGCCGGTCAGCCCTGCGGGCCGAACCCGCCACCGTTCATCTGGCCGCGCACCGCCTGCTGGTGCGCCTGCGCGTCGGCGGCCTCGTGGGCCGCGACGTCGCGGCCCCCGCCGAAGAACCGCTTCAGCAGCAGGTCGCCCGCGAACACCACCGCCGCTGCTCCGACGATCAGCACCGCCCAGCCCAGCACGTCCATCGCCGCACCATAGCCCTGCCGTCCCCGATCCGTGACGCACGGCGGGCCGCCACCGTGCTCCGGGCCCCCGGAGCACGGTGGCGGGCGGTCCGGGCCGAGGCTCAGCGGGGCGGGGCGAGGATGCTCGGGACCGACCTGCGGGCCGCGTTCTGGGGATCGCCGCCGCACGGCGCGCGGACCACGATCCGAGTGCGCACACGGGTGCGGGTCTGGAGGCCGGGCATGGGCAGCAGCACCAGCGTGCGGGAACGGGTGACGGCGGCGGTGCCCCCGGGCGTCTGGATCGCCGGCGCGTGGTCCTGGCCGCTGATCGGCCTGGGCGTGCTGGGGCTGGCCGTCCTGGCCCTGCTGGTGACGCTGCGCGAGGTGACGATCCCGATCGTGATCGCCCTGCTGCTGACCGGGCTGCTGTGGCCCGTGCGGCGGCGCATCGCGACCCGTGCGCCGAAGGCCGTCGCGGTGCTGGTGCCCTTCCTCGGCCTGATCGTCGCCGCGGCCGGGCTGGTCGCGCTGGTGGTGCTGACCGTGCGTGCCGGCTCCGGCGACTTCGTCAGCCACGTGCTGCGCAGCTACCGGCAGCTGCTGGCCTTCCTGCAGGGTCCGCCCTTCAGCATCACGCAGGCGCAGGTGTCCGACGCGGTCACGTCGGCGGAGTCCGCGCTGCGGAGCAACAGCAGCAAGATCCTCTCGGGCGCGCTGACCGGCGCCGACGCCGCCGGGCACCTGGTCATCGGCCTGCTGCTGACGCTGTTCCTGACCCTGTTCCTGCTGATCGACGCCCCGCGCATCTGGCGCTGGGTGCTGCGCCTCGTGCCCGTGCGGGCCCGCGCGGCCGTCGACGGCGCGGGCGGCGCCGCGTGGCGCTCCATCGGCGAGTACTCGCGCGTGCAGGTGGTCGTGGCGCTGACCGACGGCATCGGCGTGGGGGTCATCGCCGCGATCCTGCAGGTGCCCTTCGCCGTGCCCATCGGCGTGCTGGTGTTCCTCGGCGCCTTCATCCCGATCATCGGCTCGATCACCGCGGGATCGGTCGCGGTGCTGGTCGCGCTGGCCTACAACGGCCCCGTGCCCGCGCTGCTGATGCTGGCGGGCGTGCTGCTGGTCAACCAGGTGGAGAGCCACGTGCTGCACCCGCTGCTGATGGGCGGCGCCGTGCGCCTGCACCCGATCGCGGTCGTGCTCGCGGTCGCCAGCGGCTCCGTGCTGGCGGGCATCGTCGGCGCGCTGTTCGCCGTGCCGGTCGCCGCCGCGGCGAACAGCGCGATCTCCTACCTGGCGTCGCGGCAGTGGCGGGACGCACCCGTGCCGCCGACCGGCCCGCAGGACGAGGCCGCCGGCTCGGGACGCGAGCAGGAGCAGGCGGTCCCCGCCGCCACCGCCTGACCGCCCGGGATCAGGCCTGCGGCTCGTCGTCGGGGTCTGGTCCCAGGCGCTCGGCCTGCACCTCCCGGGCGCGCCGCTCCCCCGCCGCGTCGACGACCAGGGCGACGGCGCCGCCGAGCAGGGCGCCGACGGGCGCCAGCAGCAGGACCAGGAAGCCGAGCGCCTGCGGCACGGGGATCTGCGGATCGGCGGGCGAGATCGCGATGAGGATCAGCGCGACGACCCCGCCCAGCACGGCGCCGAGGGCCAGGAAGACGCCGACCTTGGGGCTGCGCCGCACCCGGACGGTGTGGTGCCGCGGCTCGCTCATCGCCCGACCTGCGCGCGCCACACGGGCACGCGGCCCGTCAGGTCGGCCCGGCTGCCGGAGGCGCGCACGTCGCCGGCGTCGACCGCGTCGGTCCAGCCCCGCGAGCCGGTCGCGAGCGCCAGCCAGACCTCGGGCGAGGTCTCGACCACGTTCGGCGGGGTGCCGCGCGTGTGCTGCAGGCCCTCGATGCACTGCACGGCGCCGAACGGCGGCACCCGCACCTCGACGGCGCCGCCGGGGTAGCGGTCCGCCAGCACCTGCAGCAGGAAGCGCACCGCGGTGGCCGTGACCGTGCGGTCCGCGTCGCCGGCCAGGGCCGCCGAGACCGCCTGGTCCCCCTGGCCCTCCGGGATGCGCGCACGTGCCACGCCCGCAACGGTAACGGCCGGGAGCGGGCCGCTGCGGCGCCTGGTTGGATTGCCCCGTGCGGATCCTGATCCTCGGCTCCGGCGCCCGGGAGCACGCCATCGCGCGGGCCCTCGCCGCCGAGGGCCACGACCTCGTGGTCGCCCCCGGCAACGCCGGCATCGCGGCCCTCGCCCGGCTCGAACCCGTCGACGCCGCCGATCCCGGCGAGGCGACGCGGCTGGCGCTGCGCCTCGGCGCTGAGCTGGTGGTGGTCGGCCCGGAGGCGCCCCTGGTGGCGGGTGTGGCCGACGCGCTCCGCGCCCAGGGCGTGCCCGTGTTCGGGCCGGACGCCGACGCGGCCCGCATCGAGGGCAGCAAGGCCTTCGCGAAGCGGATCATGGCCGCCGCCGGGGTGCCGACCGGACGGTCGGTCGACGTGCTGACCGCGGACGGCCTCGACGCCGCCCTCGACGACCTCGGCGCGCCGTACGTGGTGAAGGCGGACGGCCTGGCCGCGGGCAAGGGCGTGCTGGTGACGGAGGATCGCGCGGCCGCCCGGGCCCACGCGCTGCAGTGGCTGGCCAGCGGACCGGTGCTGCTGGAGCAGTTCCTGCCGGGCCGGGAGGTGTCGCTCTTCTTCATCTGCGACGGCACCACCGCGCTCCCCCTCAGCCCCGCGCAGGACTACAAGCGACTGGGGGACGGTGACGCGGGCCCGAACACGGGCGGGATGGGCGCCTACTCGCCCCTCTCCTGGTTGACGGACCGGCACGGCGGCGAGGCCGAGTTCTGCGACCGCGTCCGACGCACGATCGCGGAGCCCGTCGTGTCGCGGCTGGCGGAGGAGGGGACCCCGTTCGTCGGCCTCCTCTACTGCGGGCTCGTCGTGAACGGCGACGACGTGGACGTGATCGAGTTCAACGCCCGGTTCGGGGACCCGGAGACCCAGGTGGTGCTGCCGAGGCTGGCCTCGCCGCTCGCACCCCTGCTGCGCGACGCCGCGCTGGGCGTGCTCGACCCCGGGGGCTCCCCCGCCTTCACGCCCGAGGCGGCGGTCGGCGTCGTGCTGGCGAGCGCCGGCTATCCGGGAGCGTCCGCCCCGGGCGCCCCCGTCGACGGGCTGGCGGACGCGGAGGCGCTGGAGGGCGTGCACGTGGACCATGCCGCCACCGCCGAGGAGGGTGACGGGCTCGTCGCGACCGGCGGCCGGGTGCTCACCGTGGTCGCCACCGGCGGGTCCCTCCAGGAGGCGCGCGACCGGGCGTACGCCGGCGTCGACCGCATCCGCATGCCGGGAGAGCAGCACCGCACCGACATCGCGGCGGATCCCCGATGAGCGCCGACCTGCCGGGCTTCCGGCACGTCGCCAGCGGCAAGGTGCGCGACCTGTACGCGCCCGACGGCCGCGACGACCTGCTGCTGCTGGTCGCCAGCGACCGCGTCAGCGCCTTCGACGCCGTGCTGCCGACCCCGATCCCCGGCAAGGGCGCGCTGCTCACCGCGCTGACCCGCTGGTGGTTCGACCGGTTCCCCGAGGTGGCGAACGACCTGGCGCCCGACGAGTCGATCGTGCCGGAGGCGGTGCGCGACCGGTCGATGCTGGTGCGGCGGCTGCGCATGCACCCGGTGGAGTGCGTCGTCCGCGGCGTCGTGACGGGCAGCGGCTACCAGGAGTACCGCGAGCGCGGCTCGATCAGCGGCGTCGCGCTGCCGGCCGGGCTGCGCGACGGCGACCGGCTGCCCGAGCCGATCTTCACCCCGGCCTTCAAGGCCGAGCAGGGCGACCACGACGAGAACATCTCGTTCGACCGCACCGTGGAGCTGGTCGGCGGCGAGACCGCGGAGGCGCTGCGATCGGCCTCCCTCGCGGTCTTCGCCAGGGCGACCGGGATCGCGGATCAGCGCGGGCTGCTGCTGGCGGACACCAAGTTCGAGTTCGGCGCCGACCCGGTCACGGGCGGTCCGGTGCTCGCCGACGAGGTGCTGACCAGCGACTCCAGCCGCTACTGGGACGCGGAGGCCTACGCCGAGGGCAGGCGGGGCGTCAGCTTCGACAAGCAGATCGTGCGCGACTGGCTGAAGGCGAACTGGGACATGTCGGGCGACCCGCCCGCCCTGCCCCCGGAGGTCGCCGACCGCACCGCCGCCCGCTACCGCGAGCTGATCGACCGCCTCACCGCCTGACCGCGCCGCCGACCCCTGCCGATCGACGGAGCGCGTGCGGATCGACGGACCGCACGCCTCCGTGCGGGCGGTGCAGCGCACGGAGTCCGTCGATCGGCAGGGCCCGCCTCGGTCGTTGACGCGTCATACACTTGCCGCATGAGCGAGGTGCTGGCGGCGGCGACCGCCATGGGCGCGGTGACCCTGCAGGTGGCGGACCTGGACCTGACGACCCGGTACTACGCGGAGGGCGTCGGGCTCGACGTGCTGGGCGAGGAGCCCGCCGCGCACGTGCTGGGGCGCGGCGGCGTGCCCGCCCTGGTGCTGCAGCACGCCCCGGCCCTGCGGCACGCGCCCGCCGGCGCCGCCGGCCTGTTCCACACCGCGATCCTGTTCGACTCGCCCGCGGCGCTCGCCGCCTCGGTGCTGTCGGTGGCGCAGCGGTTCCCGTCCTCCTTCACCGGGTCGAGCGACCACCTGGTGTCGGAGGCCTTCTACTTCGACGACCCCGAGGGCAACGGGGTCGAGCTGTACCACGACCGGCCCCGCTCGGCGTGGGGGTGGGAGGGCGACCGGGTGCGCATGGCGACCCTGCCGCTGGACCCGAACGCCTTCCTGCGCCGGCACCTGGCGGAGGAGGGCGCGGGCGGGGCGTCCGGCGCCGCCGTCGGCCACGTGCACCTGCGGGTCGGCGACATCGCGACGGCGCACCGGTTCTACGTGGAGGTCGTCGGGTTCGAGACCACCGCCCGGTTCGGCGACCAGGCGCTGTTCGTGTCGGCCGGCGGCTACCACCACCACGTCGGCATGAACACCTGGGGCAGCGCGGGCGCCGGCCCGCGCACCCCGGCGCTGGGGCTGGGCGAGGTGGTCGTCCGCCTGCCCGACGCGGACTCGCTGGGCGCGCTGGGCGCACGGCTGCGGGCGGCAGGCACCCCCGTGCGCGACGACGGCCGCGAGCTGGCGTTCGAGGACCCGTGGCGGAACGCGGTGCGAGCGGCCGTCGCGGACCCCTCCCCCGCCGCCGGATAGCCTGGGCGACGCTCACGTCCCCCACCCTGAGGAGCCGACCGTGCCCGTGATCGTCGTCGAGGTCATGCCGAAGGCCGAGCTGCTGGACCCCCAGGGCAAGGCCGTCGCCGGCGCCCTCTCGCGACTGGGACGACAGGGGTACGGCGACGTGCGGGTCGGCAAGCGCTTCGAGCTGCACGTCGACGGACCGGTCGACGAGGCCGCGCTGTCCGACGCGCGCGAGGTCGCCGAGACCCTGCTGGCCAACCTGGTCATCGAGGACGTCGTCAGCGTGCACGAGGCGCCCGCCGAGGTGTCCGCGTGACCCGCGTCGGCGTCATCACCTTCCCCGGATCGCTGGACGACGGCGACGCCCGCCGCGCCGTGCGCCTGGCCGGTGCCGAACCGGTGCGCCTGTGGCACGGCGAGCACGACCTGCACGGGGTGGACGCGGTGGTGCTGCCGGGCGGCTTCAGCTACGGCGACTACCTGCGCTGCGGGGCGATCGCCGCGCTGTCGCCGATCATGGCCGAGGTCGTGGCCGCCGCCGAGCGCGGGCTGCCCGTGCTCGGCATCTGCAACGGGTTCCAGATGCTGACCGAGGCGCGCCTGCTGCCCGGCGGCCTGGTGCGCAACGACCACGGCGCCTTCGTCTGCCGCGACCAGCGCCTGCGCGTCGAGTCGACCGCGACCGCGTGGTCGAACGCCTTCGAGCAGGGCGAGGAGATCGTCGTCCCGCTGAAGAACGGCGAGGGCGGCTACGTGGCCGACCCGCAGACCCTTGAGCGCCTGGAGGGCGAGGGCCGCGTGGTGTTCCGCTACCTGGACGTGGACCCCAACGGCTCCAGCGCCCGCATCGCCGGCGTCGCGAACGAGCGGGGCAACGTGGTCGGCCTGATGCCGCACCCGGAGCACGCGGTCGAGCCCGGCTTCGGCCCGGACACCCCGGGCGCGATGCGGTCCGGCGTCGACGGCCTGCGCGTCTTCACCTCGGCGCTCCGGTCGGTGCTGGCCGCCTGACGACGGCAGCCCGCGGGCCGGCCCCGCTGCGGGGCCGGCCGGCGGAGCACCGGCCGTCAGGCGGGGTAGCCGCCCGCCGCGATGTCCTCGAGCAGCGTCGGGCCGGTGGGCGACCACCCGAGCAGCGCCTGCGTCGCGGCGCTCGACGCACGCACGTCGGCGCCCCAGAACATGCCGACGAAGCCCGCGCGCTCCACCGCCTCCTGCGCCGTGATCGAGTCCACGGGCAGGCCGAGGGCGCGACCGAGCGCCTCGGCGATCACCTTCGTCGGGACGCCCTCCTCCGCGACCGCGTGCAGCCGGGACCCGGCCGGTGCGCGCTCGAGACCCAGCCGCACGAGTCGCGCGGCGTCCGAGCGGTGCACGGCGGACCAGGCGTTCGCGCCGTCGCCCGTGAAGGACGAGACGCCTGCGCGCCTCGCGGCCGCGGCGAGCAGGGCGATGAACCCGTGGTCGCCGATCCCGTGCACGGTCGGGGCGAAGCGCAGGCTCACCGCTCGCACGCCGCGGTCCGCGAAGTCGAGCGCCAGGTTCTCCGTGCCGCCGCGCATCGACTCCGGCCCGACGGCCGGGGACCGGTCCGACTCCAGCGCCGGGCGCCCCGTCGCGAGCCCGGCGACGCCGGACGCCACGGCCAGCGGTCGGTCCGAGCCCTCCAGCGCCTCGGCCAGCGCCTGCACCGCCGCGCGCTCGGCCCGGTTCGTCTCCTCCGGCCGGCTCCAGTCGTGCTTGTTGGCAAGGTGGACGACGCCTTCCGCGTCCTCGGCGCCGCGGCGCAGCGCGGCCGGGTCGTCCAGGTCGCCCCGCAGCACCGACGCCCCCTTCCGCTGCAGCGCCTCGGCCGCCGCGTCCGAGCGCGCGAGCCCGACCACCTCGTGGCCGCCCGCCAGCAGCTCGTCCACCGTCGCCGAGCCGATCCACCCGCTGGCCCCCGTCACGAACACCCGCATCATGCGCCTCCCTCCGACCCGCCGCGATCGGCGATGTCAGTTCCTGCCATGACCATAGCCTCATGATGTCAGGAACTGTCAACAGTAGGCTCGGCGCATGGTCCGATGGGAGGGCGGCGCCCGCGAGCGGCTGCAGGCGGCGGCCCTGCGCCTGTTCGTCGAGCGCGGCTACGACGGCACCACCGTGGCGGACGTCGCGGACGCGGCGGGGCTGACCGAGCGCACCTTCTTCCGGCACTTCACCGACAAGCGCGACGTGCTGTTCGCCGGCCAGGAGGAGTTCGAGCAGTCCTACCTCGAGCCCCTGGCCCGGGCGGAGGGGGACGCGATGAGCCGGGTCCTCGCGGCCGTGGACGCGGCCGCGGCGCGCTTCCCCGACGAGCGCCGGCCCTGGTCGCGCCTGCGCCAGACGGTGATCGACGCGGACCCCCGGCTGCGCGAGCGCGAGCTGCTGAAGCTCTCGCTGCTGTCGGAGGCGATCGCGGGCCGGCTGCGCGCCGAGGGCGTCGAGCCCGTGCCGGCGGCGCTGGCCGCCGAGAACGGGGTGGCGGTCTTCCGCATCGCCTTCGCGTCGTGGATCGCCGCGGGCGAGACGCGGTCGCTGCAGGACCTGCAGGCCGAGGTGCTCGCGCGGCTGCGGAGCCTGCTGGGCGCCTGACCTCAGCCCTGCGGCTCCAGCCGGAAGGCCGGTCCGGCGACGGCGGCGCGCAGCGCCGACCGCTCCTCGTCGTCCAGCTCGATCGCGAGCACGTCGAGCGACCCGGAGGCGGTCTCGACCACGGCGTCCGGCCGCTCGCGCAGGTCGTCCGCCCAGTCGCGGTCCTCGACACCGGATGCGGCCGACGCGACCCACGACCCTCCCTCGAGCGCCGCGGTCACCGGCACGACGCGGCGCGGGGGTGCGCCCACGTGCAGCAGCACGATCCCGCCGCCCGCACCGACGACCACGCCGCCGTTCGCGCGGAACTCGCCGACCATCCGGTCGTCGGAGTCGCCCACTGCCGATTCAGTCCGCCGAGGCGGTGCCGGACTGCTGCTCGTGGTGCGTGCGCAGCTTGCCGCGCAGGTACTCGGGCGCCGGCGCGGTGGTGTCCATGCCGACCACGACCACCCCGCGACTGTGCCCCTGCGCCAGGTCCTCCAGCGCCCGGTCCAGCGAGGTGAAGGGGTAGAAGCCGCTGACCAGCACGCGCACGTTCCACTCCGACACGAGCTCGGCCACGTCGCGCAGCTGCAGCAGGAGCGACGGGTCGGCGCCCGCCTGCCACAGCTCGATCTCCCGGTCGCGGCGCCGGTCGGTGCTGACGAAGCGGTCGCCCGCCAGGCCCAGGGCCGCCGCCAGCTCGTCGTAGCGCCCGTAGTTGTCGAACATCGCGGTGACGGGCCGGCCGGCCGCGGCCTTGCGCACCTGCTCCTCGAGGTCGTCGCCGTAGCCGACCGGGCGCACGCCGATGGAGCGCAGGTAGTCGTGGTTCTCGCGGCCCGCGATGCCGATCACGCGGGCGCCGCTCAGTGCCGCGAGCTGGCACTCGAGGTGGCCCACGCCACCGGCCGCGGCCGAGACGAGCACCACGTCGTCGCCGTGCAGCCGCACCGACTGCACCAGCGAGTAGGCGGTGAGGCCCGTCAGGTAGAGCGCTCCGGCGACCTCCCACGACAGCCGCTGCGGCTTCTTCAGCACGGCGCCGGCATCGACGGCGACGTGGGTGGCGTGCGCGCCGTGGGCGGGGTCGTGGCCGAACACCTGGTCTCCGACCCGCAGCCCGGTGACGCCGTGCCCGACGTTGCGCACGATCCCTGCGAAGCCGACGCCCTGGCGCGAGGGCAGGCTGATCCGCAGCGCGTCCTGGAAGCGCCCCTCGCGCACGTAGGCGTCCATGTGGGAGACGCCCGCGCTGACGACCTTGACGACGACCTGGCCTCCCGCGGCCTCGGGCCGGGGCACCTCCTCGATGCGGACCTCCTCGGGCCCGCCGTACCCGTCGAACACCGCTGCCGTCGTCGTCCGCCTGAACATGGCCAGACCCTATTGGCGCGGGGAGGACGCTGCGCTTCGGCTCCGAGCGGGACCCGAGCGGGAGGGGGCGCGGACGCGCGCGCCGAGGCGGCGCGGCGTCCCGCGGCGGCTCCTCCGACCCCGCTCGCACGCGCCCGTAGGCTCGTCCACCGTGACGACCGACGTTCCGGTGACCGCCGTCGACTCCGTGCAGCGCGCGGCCGCGACCCCCGACCGCGAGCAGCCCTGGGCGGCCCTGGGCCTGACCGAGGGCGAGTACGCCCGCATCCGCGAGATCCTGGGCCGCCGGCCCACCTCGGGCGAGCTGGCGATGTACTCGGTGATGTGGAGCGAGCACTGCTCCTACAAGTCGAGCAAGGTGCACCTGCGCAAGTTCGGCGACAAGGTCGACGAGACGATGCGGGGTCCCCTGATGGTGGGCATGGGGCAGAACGCGGGCGTCGTCGACATCGGCCGCGGCTGGGCCGTGACCTTCAAGGTGGAGAGCCACAACCACCCCAGCTACATCGAGCCGTTCCAGGGCGCCGCCACCGGCGTGGGCGGCATCGTGCGCGACATCATCTCGATGGGCGCGCGCCCGGTCGCGGTGATGGACCAGCTGCGCTTCGGGGACATCGACCAGGCGGACACGCTGCGCGTGGTGCACGGCGTCGTGGCCGGCATCGCGCACTACGGCAACTGCCTGGGCCTGCCGAACATCGGCGGCGAGACCGTGTTCGACGCCGTCTACCAGGGCAACCCGCTGGTGAACGCGCTGGCGGTCGGCGTGATGCGGCACGAGGACCTGCACCTGGCGAACGCGACCGGCACCGGCAACAAGGTCGTGCTGTTCGGCGCGCGCACCGGCGGCGACGGCATCGGGGGCGCCTCGATCCTGGCGTCCGACGCCTTCGGGGCGGCGGGCCCCACCAAGCGCCCAGCGGTGCAGGTGGGCGACCCCTTCGCGGAGAAGGTGCTGATCGAGTGCTGCCTCGAGCTGTTCGCCGGCGACCTGGTGGAGGCGATCCAGGACCTGGGCGCGGCCGGCATCAGCTGCGCGACCAGCGAGCTGGCGGCGAACGGCGACGGCGGCATGCGCGTGGACCTGGACTCGGTGCTGCTGCGAGACCCCTCGCTGACGGCCGAGGAGATCCTGATGTCGGAGAGCCAGGAGCGGATGATGGCGATCGTCGCTCCCGAGAAGCTGGCGGGCTTCCTGGCCGTGACGGACCGCTGGGACGTCGAGACCAGCGTGCTCGGCGAGGTGACGGACACGGGCCGGCTCGAGATCCGCTGGCGCGGCGAGGTCATCGTCGACGTCGACCCCACCACGGTCGCCGTCGACGGCCCGGTCTACGACCGCCCGTACGCGCGCCCCGCGGACCAGGACGCGCTGCAGGCCGACACCGCGGCCGTGCTGCCCCGCTCGGACGACGGCGCGGTGCTGCGCGAGCAGGCCCTGGCGGTGCTCGCCTCGCCCTCGCTCGCCTCCCCGGGCTGGATCACGGACCAGTACGACCGGTACGTGCTGGGCAACACCGCGCTGTCGTTCCCGGACGACGGCGGCATGATCCGCGTCGACGAGGAGTCGGGCCTGGGCGTGGCGATCGCGACCGACGCCAACGGCCGGTACTGCCTGCTCGACCCGCGGGCCGGCGCGCAGCTGGCGCTGTCGGAGGCCTACCGCAACGTCGCCTCCACCGGCGCGTCACCCCTGGCGGTGACGGACTGCCTGAACTTCGGGGCGCCGACGAACCCCGACGTCATGTGGCAGCTGGTCGAGGCGATCGAGGGCCTCTCCGACGCCTGCCTGACGCTGCAGGTGCCGGTCACCGGCGGCAACGTCTCCCTCTACAACCAGACCGGTGACGTCGCCATCCACCCGACCCCCGTCGTCGGCGTGCTGGGCGTCATCGACGACGTCGCGAAGCGCGTGCCCTCCGGGTGGCAGGACGACGGGCTGAACCTGTACCTGCTGGGCGAGACCGCGCTCGAGCTGGACGGCTCCGCGTGGGCCGGCACCGTGCACGGGCACCTCGGCGGCCGCCCCCCGGCCGTGCGGCTCGAGGCGGAGCGGGCGCTGGCCGGCCTGCTGGGCGCCGCCGCGGGCGAGCAGCTGCTGGCCGCCGCCCACGACCTGTCCGACGGCGGGCTGGCGCAGTCGCTGGCGGAGGGCGTGCTGCGCTTCGGCGTGGGCGCCCGCATCTGGCTGGACGGCGTGCTGGACCGCGACGGCGTGGACGCCGCGACCGCGCTGTTCAGCGAGTCGCAGGCGCGCGTGCTGGTGGCGGTGCCCCGCGAGGAGGACGTGAAGTTCACCGGGCTGTGCGCCGGTCGCGGCGTGCCCGCGCTGCGGCTGGGCGTGACGGACGCGGCCAGCGGTCTGCTGGAGGTGCAGGACCGGTACTCGATCGGCGTGGACGAGCTGCGCGCCGCGGCCGAGGGCACGCTGCCCGCCCGGCTGGGCCCTCGCGTCGGCGGCTGACGCGGAGGGCGCACCGGCGGACCCCACACTGGTGCGGTGACCGGGGCGGAGGAGGACGAGCTGCAGCGCCTGCGCCGCAGCCTGTACCGCCCCGACCCGCCGCCCGGCGCCCTGGAGCGGGTCGAGGCGCTGCTGGCCGCCCGGGCCGCGGCCGCACCGCCGTCGGCGCCGCAGCCCGTCGCCGGCGCGGCCGGGGTCGGGCCCGACCCTCTGGCGGTCGCGGACACCGTGCCGGTCGTCCGTCCTGCCCGCCGCCGCACCGCCGTCGTCGTCACCGCGACCGCCGCGCTGGTGGCCGTGGGCACGGCGCTCGTCGCGCTGCAGCCGCCCGTGCCCCGCGGCAGCGCCTCGGCGCTGGTGCCGGCCCTGCAGCCCGACGACGCCCGGCGGCTGGACCGCGCGCTCGACGGCGAGACGGCGCCGTGGGGCCCGACGGGCGCGGGCGCGACGCTGGTCGACGTGGTGCAGGCCGCCGACCTCGAGCAGCTGCGGGTGTGGCGCGGCCGCGAGGCCTCCGCGTGGGTGCAGCGCGGCACCGGCCCGTTCCACCGCGACCTCGACGGCACCGGGAGGGCGGGCCGGTCCTCCACCGACCCGCTGAGCATCGTGGTGCGGTGCGACCGCGACGCCGCCTACCGGTGGGCGGTGCACGGCACCTCTCCCGGCTCGGACGTCGTGCACGTGCTGGCCTCCGGGGACGCGGACCACTGCGACCAGGCGACGGTCGCGTCGGGCCGGCTGCCCGCGGGGTCGCGCATCACGGCCTTCGACCTGCGGACCGGCGGCCCGGTCGAGTGGACCATGGCGATCGTGACGCCCGCCTGACGGCCCGTGGCCGCATCGCGCGCACGGCCCGTCGACGTCGTCCGGGCCTGCCAGGATGATGCGCCGCCCTCGAGGACCCGGGGGTGCGCCGCGACCGTGAGGAGCCCGCCGCATGACCGACCCGCAGCGCCCCTCCACCGGTCCCCTCGAGGTCGTCGCCCAGCGGTACCGGATCACCGGGGTCATCGGCGAGGGCGGCCTGGCCGTGGTGCACGAGGCCGACGACACCCTGCTGCGACGGCAGGTCGCGGTGAAGGTGTTCCGCAGCGACGCCGGCCGGTCCAAGGACCTGCGGCTGCAGGAGGCGGAGGCGCGCCTGATCGCCGGGATGAACCACTACGCGCTCACGACGCTCTTCGACGCGGGCGTGGACACCTCCGATCCCCGCCGCCCCCGCATCTACCTGGTGATGGAGCGCATCCCCGGCACCGACCTGCGGCGCAGGCTGGCGGAGCAGGGGCCCCTGACCGCGGGGCAGGTGGCCTACCTGGGCTTCGACCTGGCGGAGGGGCTGCAGTTCGTGCACGAGCACGGGTTCCTGCACCGCGACATCAAGCCGGCGAACGTGCTGCTGGCGGACCGCCGGATCGACACCCGCATCCGCGGCAAGCTGGCCGACTTCGGCATCTCCAGCCTGATCGGGGTGCCCGACCGCGGCGAGTTCACCACCGGCACCGCGGCCTACCTGTCGCCGGAGCAGGTGGAGGGGCTGGAGCCCACCCCCGCCAGCGACGTGTACGCCCTGGGCCTGGTGCTGCTGGAGGCCGTGACGGGGCAGGTGGCGTTCCCCGGCGGGGTCGAGCAGTCGGCCTTCGCGCGCCTGCACCGGGACCCGGCGATCCCGACGAGCGTGCCCGAGGCCCTGGCCTCCGTGCTGCGGGCGATGACCGCGCTGCTGCCCGCCGACCGCCCCGACCTCACCGAGGTGGCGCTGCGGTTCCAGCGCGCCACGGTGCAGTTCCTGCTGGAGGAGGGGCGGGTGCCCGACACGCTGCTGGCGGACGACGAGGAGCACCGGCTGGCGGCCGTGCAGCGCTACAACATCCTGGACACCGACCCCGACGACGCCTTCGACCGCATCACGCACCTGGCCTGCCGCCTGCTCGACGTGCCGATCGCCCTGGTGTCGATCGTCGACGCGGACCGCGAGTGGTTCAAGGCGCGGCGCGGCATCGAGATCGCGCAGATCGCCCGGGCCGTCGCGCTCTGCGCGCACAGCGTCGCCACCGGTCTGCCGTTCACGGCGACCGACGTGCAGGCGGAGCCGGGATTCGCGGAGAACCCGATCGTGGCGGGCGACCCGAGCCTGCGCGCCTACGCCTCCGTGCCGCTGCTGACGCCCGAGGGCCACGCCATCGGCACGCTGTGCGTCTTCGCCCGCGAGGTGCGGACCTTCACCGAGCAGGAGCTGGACGACCTGGGGCAGCTGGCGGCGATGGCGATGCGCGAGCTGGAGTTCCGGGTCGCCAGCAGGCGGGCGGTCTTCGCCGACTGACCGCCGCGGCGGGCTCAGTCGCGCGCGTCCGCCAGCCGCTCGTGGTGGTGGATGACCTCCGCGACGATGAAGGCCAGGAACGACTCGGCGAAGGCGGGGTCGAGGTGCGCGTCCTCGGCCAGCGCGCGCAGGCGGGCGACCTGCTGCCGCTCGCGGTCCGGGTCGGCGGCCGGCAGCCCGGCGGCCGCCTTGAGCCGGCCCACCTGCTGCGTGAACTTGAACCGCTCGGCCAGCAGGTGCACCAGCGCGGCATCGATGTTGTCGATGCTGCCGCGCAGCGCGATCAGCTCGCCCAGCACCTCGGCGCCCTCGGGGGTCGTGGCGACGTCCGTCATGCCTCGACCCTACGGGGAGGGCCCGGCGGCGACCCCGCCCGCTGCGCTCAGCGGGGGTGCCGCAGGTGCCGGCCGACGCCCTCGACGAACGATCGCGGCTCCCGTCGGAGCGCCGTGGCCGCCCCGTCAGCCGAGCAGGTCGCGGCGGACGATGACGCCGTCGCGGGACGGCCCGACGCCGATCACCGAGATCGGCGCCTTGATCATCGCCTCCACCGCCAGCACGTAGTCCTGCGCCGCCTGCGGCAGGTCGCCGAACTCGCGCACGCCGGTGATCTCCTCGGTCCAGCCCGGGAACTCCTCGTAGACCGGCGTCGCGTGGTGGAAGTCGGACTGGCTGACCGGCACCTCGTCCACCCGCCGGCCGTCCACCTCGTAGGCGACGCAGACCGGGATGCGCTCGAGGCCGGTGAGCACGTCCAGCTTCGTCAGCACGAAGTCGGTGACGCCGTTGATGCGCTGGCTGTACCGCGCGATCGGGGCGTCGAACCAGCCGGTGCGGCGCGGCCGACCCGTGGTGGTGCCGAACTCGAAGCCGCGGGAGCGCAGGAACTCGCCGTCCGCGTCGAACAGCTCGGTCGGGAACGGCCCGGCACCGACGCGGGTCGCGTAGGCCTTCGCCACCGCGATCACCCGCTCCATGCGGTTCGGGGCGACCCCGGACCCGGTGGCGGCGCCCCCGCTCGTCGCGTTGGACGACGTGACGAACGGGTAGGTGCCGTGGTCGACGTCGAGCATCGTCGCCTGCCCGCCCTCGAACAGGACCGTCTTCCCCTCGTCGAGGGCCGTGTTCAGCTCGAGCGCCGTGTCGGCGACCATCGGACGCAGGCGCTCGACGTACTGCAGCAGGTCGTCCACGACCTCGTCGACCGCGATCGCGCGCCGGTTGTAGATCTTCACCAGCAGGTGGTTCTTGACGTCGAGCGCCCCCTCCACCTTCTGGCGCAGGATCCCCTCGTCGAACAGGTCCTGCACCCGCACGCCGATGCGGTTGATCTTGTCGGCGTAGGTGGGACCGATGCCGCGGCCAGTCGTGCCGATCTGGCGCTTGCCGAGGAAGCGCTCCGTCACCTTGTCGAGGGTGCGGTGGTACTGCGTGATCACGTGCGCGTTCGCGGAGACGCGCAGGCGGGAGACGTCGACGCCGCGGGCGGTCAGCGCGTCCAGCTCGTGGAACAGCACCTCCAGGTCGACGACCGTGCCGTTCGCGATCACCGGCACGACGCCGGGGCTCAGGATGCCCGACGGCAGCAGGTGCAGCGCGAACTTCTTGTCGCCGATGACGACGGTGTGGCCGGCGTTGTTGCCGCCGTTGAACTTCACGACGTGGTCGACCGACCTGCTCGGCAGCCCACTGGGCACCGATGATGGCGATGGCGGGCATCTGCTCTCCTCGTCACATAAGAAAACCCCGGCAACAGCGCACCGGGGCTCTTGCGACGTCACGCTACCAAAGACC
>JAKONM010000283.1 GCA_022701925.1 Microbacteriaceae bacterium | reverse complement strand
GGACGCCCTGCTGGATCTGGTCGAAGTCGAGCACCAGGGCGTAGGCCGCCATCAGGATGACGAGCAGGCCGATGATCGCGCCGATCGGGATGCCGGCCACCGTCATGCTGCTGAGGCCGAAGGGCGTCTGCACGACGCCGAACAGCTGCAGGCCGACGTTGACCAGGCTGAAGGCGAGGTAGGCCACCATGCCGATCATGAAGATCTTCGTCGCGCGGGCCGAGGCGCGGATCTTGCCGCTGGCGAACAGGGCCAGCGTCACGCCGACCGTGATGAAGGTCGCGAGGACGGCCTGGACCACGATCCCGCGCCAGTTCGGGTTCATCTCGAAGATCGAGGAGATGCCGCCGACGAACAGGCCCTGCGCCGCGGCGTAGAGCACGATCAGCGGCACGGAGGGCTCGCGCTTGAACGTGTTGACCAGGGCCAGCACGAAGCCCACGATGGCCCCGACGATGGCCAGGGCGGGCACGATCCAGCCGAGGACCGCGGTGGCCAGCAGCACGGCGAAGAGCACGACGGTCTTGACCGCGGTGTCCTCGTAGGTCATCCGGCCGGTGTCGGCGCCGGTGGCGGAGGGACGCTCGTAGAGGTCCTGCAGCTGCACCGCGGTGGCGACGTCGCCGTTCTTGAAGGCGGGGTTGTTGGAGAGGGCGGGGTTCGCCATGGTTCCTTTTCCGTCTGTGAGGGCCGGCGCCGGTGCGCCGGACTGATGATTGTAGGAAGCGCACCCCGCGAGCCCAGCGAAGACGCGCTATGCGCTTCCTATGGATGGGGCGCCGCGGCACGTACCATCACGCGCGTGTCGCCACCCCTCGTCATCGCGCACCGCGGCGCCTGCGGCCACCGGCCCGAGCACACGCGCTCCGCCCTGCTGCTGGCGATCGAGCAGGGCGCGGACGCGATCGAGGTGGACGTGGTGCCCACCGCGGACGGCGCGCTCGTCGTGCGCCACGAGCCCGAGCTGAGCGGCACGACCGACGTCGCCGCGCGACCCGAGTTCGCCGCCCGGCGCCGCGTCCGCACCATCGACGGCCGCCGGATGCGGGGGTGGTTCGCGGAGGACCTGACGCTGGCGGAGGTCCGCACCCTCGGCGCCCGAGAGCGGCTGCCGCGCCTGCGGGCGGCCAGCGCCGCCCACGACGGCGCGGAGGGCGTCCTCACCCTCGGGGAGGCGCTGGGGATCGCGGCGGACGGGGGCGTCCGGCTGGTGATCGAGCTGAAGCACTCCGCGCGCTCGGCCGCCATCGGGCTGCCGCTCGACGTCGCGCTGCGGCGCGAGCTGGCCGCCGCGCCCGCCCTGCCGGCGGTGACGGTGGAGAGCTTCGAGCACGACGCGCTGGACGCGCTGGCGGAGCAGGGCGTGCGGCACCCGATGGTGGCGCTGATCGGTCACCGCCCGCTGCTGGACGGCCGGCTGCTGGCGGACCCGGCGGCGTTCCGCCGCTTCGCCGGCGTCAGCCTGCGCACGGGGCTGGTGCGGCCCCGCACGACGGGCCGGTTCCGCGACCTCGGCCTCGACGTGTGGGCCTGGACGCTGCGCCCGGAGAACCGCTTCCTGCCGCCCCGGCACCGACTGCCGGTCGGGGCCTTCGGACGGTACCGCGAGCACTGGCGCCGCCTGGTCGGCACGGGCCTGACGGGCGTCTTCGCGGACCACCCCGACCTGGTGCTCGACGCGCTGCGCGGCCCGGCGGCCGTCGGGGGCCCCGCCTAACATCGAGCGCATCATGGTGCAGCAGGTCTTGTCCTCCCCGGTCGCCTCCTCCCGGCTGCTGGACGGGCTCAACCCGCAGCAGCGCGAGGCCGTGCTGCACCGCGGCCCGGCGCTGCTGATCGTGGCCGGGGCGGGCTCGGGCAAGACCAGCGTCCTCACCCGCCGCATCGCGTCCCTGCTGGAGTCGCGCGAGGCCTGGCCCAGCCAGATCCTGGCGATCACCTTCACCAACAAGGCCGCGGGCGAGATGCGCGAGCGCGTGCACCAGCTGGTCGGCCGCGCCAGCGAGGGCATGTGGATCTCCACGTTCCACTCGGCGTGCGTGCGCATCCTGCGGCGCGAGGCCGAGGTGTTCGGCTACGCCACCGGGTTCACGATCTACGACTCCGGCGACAGCCGCGCGCTGCTGAAGCGCATCATCAAGGAGCACGAGGCCGACGTGCTCGGCTTCTCGGTGGCGAGCGCCGGCGGGCGCATCTCCAAGCTGAAGAACGAGCTGATCGACGCCGAGACGTACTCGCGGGAGGTGAACCTGGCCGACCCGAAGGAGGCCATGTTCCTCACGATCTTCCGCGAGTACACGCGCGTGCTGCGCACCGCGAACGCATTCGACTTCGACGACCTGATCGCGCAGACGGTGTACCTGTTCCGGGCCTTCCCGCACGTGGCCGAGCCCTACCGGCGCCGCTTCCGGCACCTGCTCGTCGACGAGTACCAGGACACGAACCACGCGCAGTACGCCCTGATCCGCGAGCTGACGAAGCCCGCCGGCGACCTGCCCGGGGCGTCGCTGACGGTGGTCGGCGACTCGGACCAGTCGATCTACGCGTTCCGGGGCGCGGACATCCGCAACATCGTCGAGTTCGAGCAGGACTTCCCGCAGGCGAAGGTCGTGCTGCTCGAGCAGAACTACCGCTCCACGCAGACGATCCTCGATGCCGCGAACGCGGTGATCTCGAACAACTTCGACCGCAAGCCGAAGAACCTGTTCACCTCCGACGGGCCGGGGGAGCGGATCACCGGCTTCACGGGCTACTCCGGCCACGACGAGGCGCAGTTCGTCGCCGACGAGATCGAGCAGCTGCACCGCGACGGCATGGAGTACCGGGACGTCGCCGTCTTCTACCGCACCAACGCCCAGACGCGGGCGCTGGAGGAGATCCTGATCCGGTCGGCTGTGCCGTACCGGATCCTGGGCGGCACCAAGTTCTACGAGCGCGCCGAGATCAAGGACGCGATGGCGTACCTGATCGCGGTCGCGAACCCCGCCGACGCGCTCGCCGTGCGCCGCATCCTGAACACGCCGAAGCGCGGCATCGGCCCGGCCACGGAGACGCAGCTGGCGTCGTTCGCCGAGCGCAACGACATCACGTTCCGGGCCGCGCTGCGCCACGCGAAGGAGATCGGGTTCGGGCCGAAGGTCGCCAAGGCGATCACCGACCTCTCCGACCTGCTGGACGAGGCGACCGCGATGACGGCGCCGCCCGCGCCCGACGCCGCACCCATCCCCGTGTTCGACGTCCTGAAGCTGCTGATGCAGAAGAGCGGGTACATCGACGTGCTGCGCGCCAGCCGCGACCCGCAGGACGAGGCGCGGCTCGAGAACGTCGAGGAGCTGCTGGCGGTGACCAAGGAGTTCCAGCGCAACAACCCCGAGGGGCTGCTGATCGACTTCCTGACCGAGACGGCGCTGGTCGCGGCGGCGGACGAGCTGGACGACTCGAGCGGCACCGTGTCCCTGATGACGCTGCACACGGCGAAGGGGCTGGAGTTCCGCGCCGTGTTCCTGACCGGCATCGAGGAGGACCTGCTACCGCACCGGATGAGCGCCAACGAGCCGGGCGGCCCGGCGGAGGAGCGGCGCCTGTTCTACGTGGGCATCACCCGAGCACGGGAGCGGCTGTTCCTGTCGCTGGCCATGACGCGCAACAGCTACGGGGAGACCTCCGTCAGCGCGCCCAGCCGGTTCCTGGCGGAGGTGCCGGCCGGGCTGATCGACTGGAAGCAGTCGCCCGGCATGAGCAGCGGAGGCGGCGGCCGGGTGGCCGGCAGCCTGGCCTGGAGCGGCGGGGTGCAGGGCGGCGCCGCTGCGGCGACCGCGCCGAGGGCGAAGGCGGACTGGGGCGCGAACCGCGTCACGGGCAAGGTGCGCGACAACGGCGACCTGCAGCTGGCGGTGGGCGACCGGGTGCGGCACGACGACTTCGGCGAGGGCCGGGTCTCGGCCGTGACCGGGGTGGAGGCGAAGCGCATCGCCGAGGTGCAGTTCGACACCGCCGGACGCAAGCGCCTGCTGATCAAGGTCGCGCCGATCACGAAGCTGTGACGCGCCGCGCGGGGAGGGTTCGCCGATGAGGGTGCGGGAGTTCCGCGACGCGGACGAGCAGCCCGTGGTCGACCTGTGGCGCGCCGCGGGCCTGGTGCGCCCGTGGAACGACCCGCACCGGGACATCGCCCGCAAGAAGCAGGTGCAGCGCGAGCTGTTCCTGGTCGCGGACGACGACGGCGCCGTCGTGGGGTCGGCGATGGCGGGCTACGACGGCCATCGCGGCTGGGTCTACTACGTGGCGGTGGCGGAGGACCGCCGCGGGGCCGGTGTCGGCCGGCTGCTGATGGCGGAGGTCGAGGTGCGGCTGCTGGCGCTCGGCTGCCCGAAGGTCAACGTGCAGGTGCGCTCGGGCAACGAGCCGGTCGCCGCGTTCTACGACCGCCTGGGCTACGAGCCCGACGGTGCGACCGGCCTCGGCAAGCGCCTCATCGCTGACGGCTGACGGCGGCGCGTCCGCGGCTCAGGTCGCGGCGGGCCGCAGTCGCAGCGGCCGCGCGGCGGCGCGCTCCGGCTCCGCGGCGGGCGCCGGCTGCTCGAGCACGGCGGTGCGCTGCAGCGCCTCGCGCTCGGCGGTCGACAGGTGCTCCTGCAGCAGGATGCGCACGGCCGCGACGTGGGCGCCGTCGGCCATCTCGAACTTCTGCACCCCGCTGCGCGTGATCGTGACGCCGTGGATGCGGCCCGACTTCTGCCGCTCGATCAGCTCGCGGTGCGCCATCCGGGTCAGCTGGTGCGACAGGCGGCTCTTGTCCCAGCCGAGCACGCCCGCCAGCTCGGCCTGGCGCAGGCGCCCGTCCTCGGCCTCGACCAGGCAGCGCAGCACCTCGAACTCCGCCGAGGACAGGTCGGCGGCCGACCGGATCTGCTGCTCCACGATGCCCGTGGCCAGATCGGAGAGCCGCTGGATGAGTCGCCAGGTGGAGGCCTCGCCGTTGGTCAGCTCGACGTCCATGCCCGAACCGTAGCCCCGCCGGGGTTGACGCGGCAACGAGGGCCCCTGGGGAAGTGCCCGAACCCGGGCCGCTAGTCTTCTCGATCGTTCAGCGCGACGAGGGAGACGGAAGCGACCGATGGACCTCTACGAGTACCAGGCCCGTGATCTGTTCGAGCGGTACGGCGTCCCGGTGCTGCCGGGCATCGTCGCCGACACCCCCGAGGAGGTGCGCGCCGCGGCGGAGCGCCTGGGCGGGGTGACCGTCGTCAAGGCGCAGGTGAAGGTCGGCGGCCGCGGGAAGGCGGGCGGCGTCAAGGTCGCCAGGACGCCGGACGAGGCCGAGGAGGCCGCCCGCGCGATCCTGGGCCTCGACATCAAGGGCCACGTCGTCAAGCGCGTCATGGTGGCGGCCGGTGCGCGCATCGACCGCGAGTTCTACTTCTCGGTGCTGCTGGACCGCGCGAACCGCAGCTACCTCTCCCTGGCCTCGTACGAGGGCGGCATGGAGATCGAGGAGCTGGCGGTGGAGCGCCCCGAGGCCCTGGCCCGCATCGAGGTCGACCCGATCGAGGGCGTAACCGCCGAGAAGGCCCGGGCGATCGCGACCGCCGGCGGGTTCTCCGGCGACCTGGTCGACAAGGTCGCGCCGGTGTTCGAGGCGCTCTGGGCCGTCTACCGCGACGAGGACGCCACGCTGGTCGAGGTGAACCCGCTGGTGCTCACGGAGACCGGCGAGGTGATCGCGCTCGACGGCAAGGTGAGCTTCGACGACAACGCCGACTTCCGCCACCCCGAGCACGCGGCGCTCGCCGACGCGGACGAGGCGGACCCGCTGGAGGCGAAGGCCAAGGAGCACGACCTCAACTACGTGAAGCTGGACGGCGAGGTCGGCGTGATCGGCAACGGCGCCGGCCTCGTGATGTCGACCCTCGACGTCGTGTCCTACGCGGGCGAGCGGCACGGCGGCGTCAAGCCGGCCAACTTCCTGGACATCGGCGGCGGCGCCTCCGCCGACGTGATGGCGGCGGGCCTCGACGTGATCCTGGGCGACCCGCAGGTGAAGAGCGTGTTCGTGAACGTGTTCGGCGGCATCACCGCGTGCGACGCGGTCGCCAACGGCATCGTCGGCGCGCTCGCGGAGCTGGGCGACGAGGCGAACAAGCCCCTGGTCGTCCGTCTGGACGGCAACAACGTGGAGGAGGGCCGGCGGATCCTCGCCGAGGCCGCCCACCCGCTGGTCACCGTCGTCGACACGATGGACGCCGCCGCGGACCGCGCGGCCGAGCTCGCCCACCGCTGACGCCCGCCGACCGACCCGACGCATCGAGGAAGAGGAACCGCCATGTCGATCCTGATCGGCGACGACACCAAGATCATCGTCCAGGGACTCACCGGGTCCGAGGGCACGAAGCACGCCACCCGCATGCTCGCCTCCGGCGCGCAGGTCGTCGGCGGCGTCAACCCGCGCAAGGCGGGCACCACGGTCGAGATCGGCGGCAGCACCCTGCCGATCTTCGGCAGCGTGGCGGAGGCGATGGAGCAGACCGGGGCGGACGCGTCGGTGATCTTCGTGCCGCCGGCCTTCGCGAAGGCCGCGGTCGTCGAGGCGGTCGAGGCCGGCATCCCGCTGGCCGTCGTGATCACCGAGGGCATCCCGGTGAAGGACTCGGCCGAGTTCTGGGCGCTGGCGAAGCAGAAGGGCGGCGCCACCCGCATCATCGGCCCGAACTGCCCCGGCGTGATCAGCCCCGGCAGGTCGAACGCGGGCATCATCCCGGCCACGATCGCGGGACCCGGGCCGATCGGCCTGGTGTCGAAGTCGGGCACCCTGACGTACCAGATGATGTACGAGCTGGCGGACATCGGCATCTCGACGGCGGTCGGCATCGGCGGCGACCCGGTGATCGGCACGACGCACATCGACGCCCTCGAGGCGTTCGAGGCGGATCCCGAGACGAAGGCGATCGTGATGATCGGCGAGATCGGCGGCGACGCCGAGGAGCGCGCGGCCGACTACATCAGGGCGAACGTGACGAAGCCCGTCGTCGCCTACGTGGCCGGCTTCACCGCGCCGGAGGGCAAGACGATGGGCCACGCGGGCGCCATCGTCTCGGGCTCCGCCGGCACCGCGCAGGCGAAGAAGGAGGCCTTGGAGGCCGCCGGCGTCAAGGTCGGCCGCACCCCCAGCGAGACGGCGGCGCTGATGCGCGAGGTCTTCGCCGACTGACCCCGCGAGCGCTCGAGGAGCCCCGCCGACCGGGTCGGCGGGGCTCCCGCACGTCCGGGGGCGGTCCGGAGCGCCGCGTCGGCGGTCGGGGGACACGCGCTCGGGCTGCCGGTCGGCCGCGGCCGCGTCCGTAGGCTCGCCCGATCACCACGACGACCGAGCCCGAGCAGGCGGAGGCGCGCCAGGCGCCGGTCCGCCGTCCCGCGCACGCCCTGGGCGCCGGCGTGCTGGGGCTCCTGGACGGGCTGCTCGGGATCGCCCTGCCGTTCGCGGTGCTGGCGCTGCTGGCGGTGATCGCCTGGGCGGGCGCCGGAGGCCCCGGCGACTGGACGTCGTGGATCCGCGGGGCGGCCGTCGTGCAGCTGCTCGGCCACGGCGTGGACGTGCGCTTCGGGGCGGACGGCGGGTGGACGGCCACGGCCGGCCTGCTCGGGCCGGCGCTGATCACCGGGGCGGCGGCCTGGCGGGCCGGGCGG
>JAKONM010000267.1 GCA_022701925.1 Microbacteriaceae bacterium | reverse complement strand
CGTCGATCGCGGCGACGAGCTTCTGGGCCTCCTCGCGACGGGCCTCGACGACCGCGGCCGCACCGCCCACGGGCAGGTGCGCGGCGACCACGAAGAACTCGCGGCCGCCGTCGACGGTGCGCAGCCTGGCCCACGAGACCCAGCGGTCCGGGCCGATCGCGTTGCGGCCGTCCCAGTTCGAGACGCCCAGCCCGACCACGTTCTTGAACGACTGCGACGGCGCGAGGGCCGGCGAGAAGTAGCCGTGGTCCAGCAGGGTCGCCTTGGCCGGGTCGTAGAAGACGTGCGCGCCGTTCGTCGCGCGCCCGTTCCACTTCGCGTACGTGCGCATCTGATCCATGATGCGGGCGTAGGCGTCGGTGCCGGCCAGCTTCAGGCGGTCGAGGCGCTTGGCCAGGTCGGCGACCTGCGTGTGCGGCGCGCAGCGGTAGGGGTCGTACTTCTCGCTGTTGCTGCACGACACCGTGAGGTTCGTGGCGAGCTCGGCGGTGGTCAGCACGTCGGGGTCGGCCAGGTCGATGTAGTCCGCGACGCGGGGGGCGCGGGCCGCCCACTGGTTGTCCTTGGAGTAGGACCCGGTGGCGCCGAAGCTCTGGATGTTGAGCTCGGCGACCTTCAGCTTCGTGACCGCGGCGGGCGCCGGCTCCGCCTTGGCGAACGCCCACGTGCCCACGGGCGACGGGCGGTACTTGCGGTCGTAGGAGTAGTAGGCACCGAACGCCTTCGACGCGCTGTTCGACTGCACGACCTTCACCCACACCGGGTTGCCGGAGCCGGCGCCGAGGAAGGGCTTCAGCGCCGGCGGCACCGTGATGGTGACCGACCGGGTCGTGGCGGGCACCCAGCCGGAGTTGAAGCTGCGCTGATCGGTGATGACGTTCGAGCCGGCGATCACGGCGACCTTGCTGGCGCGGCCGCCGCCGCGCCACGTGACGGTGACCTGGTCGACCAGCGGACCGGGCACGGCGGTGACGCCGGCGACCGGGATCGGCACGCCGGGCGTCGCGACCGCGCGAACCACCCGGACCTTCGGCGTGACTGCGGCGATCGTGGTCCGGGCGTTCGCGGGCGTCACGCCCAGGAAGTAGGCCTTGCCGTTCTTCAGCCCGCGCACGCGGACGACCCGCTTCGTGGTCGTCACGGTCCGCGCCTTCTTCAGCGACCGGTCGGTGCCGATGCGCAGCGTGTAGCCGGTGGCGCCGGCCACCTTCGCCCACGCGGCGGTGACCATGCGGTCGCCCGCGACCACCCGCACGGCGGGACCGCCGGCGCTCGGAGCGGCCGGTGCGGCGGTGGCCGGAACGGCGGCGCCGGTCAGCGCCAGACCGGCGGCGACCGCGGCGACGAGCAGGGTGCGGCCAGGCGCACGGAAGAGCTGGTTGCGCATGGCGATTCCCCCCAGAACGACTGCGACGCCCCGATGGTAGGCACGCCCCGGCGCGTGCGGCGGTCGCCGATCGGCCCCAGAGTGCGGGGGAGGACGCTGGATCGCGGCGTGGCGCGCCGGTCGGATGCGATCCTGCGTGCAGACCCGGGCCTCAGGAGGTGGGGCCGAAGCGCTCCAGCCGCACCCGCTCCTCCGGGTGCCCCGCATCGACCAGCGCCGCCGAGACCGTCTCGACGAACCCGGTCGGGCCGCAGACGAACACCTGCGGAGCCTGTTCGGCGGGCACCGTCAGGCGCACGACGTCGTCGGCGGTGAGCCGCCCCGGTCGCGCCGGCGACCCCTCGGGCGCGCGCCGCGACCAGTGCAGGTCGACCTGCACCCCGTCGTCGGCCATCGCGGCCAGCTCGTCCCGGTAGTACATCCGCTGCGGATCGGTGACCGCGTAGAGCAGCCGGAAGGGGCGCCGCGACCCGAGGGCCCGCCGGGTGCGCAGCATCGCCATCAGCGGTGCGACGCCCGAGCCGCCCGCGATCAGCTGCACGGGGGCCTCGCCGGCCTCCGGGCGCCAGACCAGCCAGCCGCCGATCGGACCGCGCACCTCCACGGCCTCCCCGACCGCCAGGCCGTCGACCAGGTAGGGCGACACCTCGCCGTCGTCGAACCGCTCCACGGTCAGCTCGATCGGCTGCGCGCCCGCCGCGGAGGAGAGGGAGTAGGAGCGCTGCGCGGTGTAGCCGTCCTCCGCGGTCAGCCGGACGTCGACGTGCTGCCCGGCCAGCGAGGGCCCGAGCAGCGGGGCGTCGAAGCGCAGGCTGCGGGCGGTCGCCGACTCGCGGACCTCCTGCACCAGCACCGCGGGCGTCCAGCGGTTCGGGTCATGCGCTGCGATAGCGCTGCTCCTGCCACGGGTCGCCTTGCGAGTGGTAGCCGAGCGACTCCCAGAACCCCTCGCGGTCGTGCTGCATCAGGCGCAGCGAGTTCACCCACTTCGCGCTCTTCTACAGGTACAGGTGCGGCACCAGCAGGCGGGCGGGCCCGCCGTGCTCCGCGGCGAGGGGCTGGCCGTCGTACTCGAAGGCGATCCAGGCCTTGCCGCCCGTCAGGTCCTCCAGCGGCAGGTTCGTCGTGTAGCCGCCGTAGCTGCCGGCCATCACGTACCGGGCGTCCGTCTCCACGCCCTTCAGCAGGCGGTCGACGGACACGCCCCGCCCGGTCGTGCCGAACTTCGACCAGCTGGTGACGCAGTGCAGGTCGGTGTCGATGCGCTCCGGCCCCAGGTCCATCAGCTGCGCCCAGTCCCAGGTGCGCTCCTCGCCCATGCCGGTCGACAGGGTGAGCCTCCACTCCGCCGTGCGGATGCGCTGCGTCGGCCCGGCGGTCAGCACGGGGAAGCCCTGCTCCTCGTACTGGCCGGGCGGCAGGGCGGGGTTCACCGGGCGGCGGCGGCCGCGGAAGCCGGGGGAGAAGACGGCCATCGGCGCTCCGTTCTGCTGGGACTCCCATGCTGCCACGGGTGCGGATGCGGCCGGCGGGGCAGGTGCCGTCCACGCGCTGTGCGAGGGTGGGGCGGTGACGGCAGTGAACATCGGGACGCCGCTGCGGCTGCCCGCCGTCGTCGACGTGAGCGACCGGCCCGCGGGAGCCGACCTGCTGGACCGCTTCGGCCGCACCGCGCGGGACCTGCGCATCTCCGTGACCGAGAAGTGCTCGCTGCGCTGCACGTACTGCATGCCCGAGGAGGGGCTGCCGGCGATCGCCCGGGACGCCCTGCTGACGCCCGCCGAGATCGGCCGCCTCGCGGGCATCGCCCACCACCGCCTGGGCGTGCGCGAGGTGCGGTTCACCGGCGGCGAGCCGCTGATGCGCGCCGACCTCGCCGAGATCCTGGCCGCGACCCGCGCCGCCGCGCCCGGCCTCGCGATCGCGCTGACGACGAACGGCATCGGGCTCGACAAGCGGCTGCCCGCCCTGCTGGCCGCCGGCCTCGGGCGCGTGAACATCTCGCTGGACACCGTGGACCGCGAGCACTTCGCGCGCCTGACCCGGCGCGACCGGCTGCCCGCCGTGCTCGACGGCATCCGGGCGGCGCGGGCGGCCGGGCTCGACCCGGTCAAGGTCAACGCGGTGCTGATGCGCGAGACCCTGGCGGGCGCCGCCGACCTGCTGGCCTGGTCGATCGACGCCGGGGTGCACCTGCGCTTCATCGAGCAGATGCCGCTGGACGCCGACGGCGTCTGGAGCAGGGAGGCGCTGATCGACGCCGAGGAGCTGCTCGCGGTGCTCGGGCGGCGGTTCGTGCTGGAGCCGATCGACCGCGAGGACCCCTCCGCGCCCGCCGAGCTGTGGCGCGTCGCCGGCACCGGTGCGACCGTCGGCGTCATCGCCAGCGTCACCCGATCCTTCTGCGCCGAATGCGACCGGACGCGGCTGACCGCCACCGGCTCCGTCGCCCCGTGCCTGTTCGGCGACGACGAGACGCCCCTGGCGCCCCTGCTGCGCGGTGGCGCCGACGACGAGGCGCTCGCCGTCGCCTGGCGCACCGCGATGTGGGGCAAGCAGGCGGGGCACGGCATGGACGCGGCCGGGTTCCAGCGGCCGGAACGGTCGATGGGGGCCATCGGTGGCTGAGGTGACGGTGCTGGTGCGCTACTTCGCGGCGGCGCAGGAGGCGGCGGGCCGCGCGGAGGAGCAGGTGACCGTCGAGCCCACCGCGGGCGCGCTGCGCGCCTGGCTGGGCGAGCGCTACGGCGCGGCGATGCAGCGGGTGCTCGACACGGGCAGCCTGCTGGTCGACGGCACGGTCACCCGCGACCCGGCACGCCCGCTGCGGTCCCGGGTCGACGTGCTGCCGCCCTTCGCCGGCGGCTGACCCGCCCGCATCCCGCGCGGATCAGGAGATCTGCCGCCCGAGGGCCCGGAACTCCTGATCGGCGGAGGATGCGGCTGCGGAGGAGCGGCAGCCGCTGCAAGGCGACGTGGAGGTGTTCGACCGGGGCGGCTACAGCCCCACCCACTCGGTGGTGCCGTCGGTGCCGTGCTGGCGCTTCCAGATGGGGACGCCGGCCTTGATGGCGTCGACCAGCTCGCCGCACGCCGCGAACGCCTCCGCCCGGTGCGGGGCGGCGACCGCGGCGACCAGCGCCACGTCGCCGATGCCGAGCGTGCCGACGCGGTGCACGGCCGCCACGGCCAGCCCGGTCCGCTGCGCGACCGCGGCGCACACGTCGTGCAGGAACGCCTGCGCGTCGGGGTGCGCGGAGTAGTCCAGCCGCTCGACGCCGTGCCCGCCGTCATGGTCGCGGATGACGCCGCGGAAGGTGACGAGCGCGCCGTCCGCCCGGGAGAGCACCGCCGCCTCCACGGCGTCGGCGTCGATGACCTGCTCGGTGACGAGCGCCAGCGCGACCGTCACGGCAGGGGGTGGGGCGTCGACTGGTGCGCCCCGTGCTCGTGGTCGGCGGCGCCGCGCACCTGGCGCAGCAGGTGGGGCAGCAGGTCGGCGAGCACCGTCAGCCCGTCGTCCACGCCGCCGGAGGAGCCGGGCAGGTTCACCACGACCGTGCCGGACGCCAGCCCGGCGAGCCCGCGGCCGAGCGCCGCCGTCGGGGTGCCCGCCCGCGCACGCAGCGCCTCCGCGATCCCGGGCAGCGGCCGGTCGAGCACGGCCGCGGTGGCCTCCGGGGTCCGGTCGGTCGGGCTCGGGCCGGTGCCGCCGGTCGTGATCAGCACGTCCGGCCCGTCCGCCAGCGCGGCCCGCAGCGCGCCGGCGACGTCGGCGTCGGCGGCGACTCCGGCGTCCGGCGTCTCGAGGCCCTGCGCCCGCAGCCACTCGACGATGCGGGGCCCGGTCGTGTCCTGACGGGTGCCGGCCGCCGCCCCGGTGGAGACGACCAGCACGCGCGCGCCGCCCGCGCGCGGGCCCGGGACGTCGGCGGCCTCGCCCGCGTCGCGCGTCCAGTGCCCGCGCTTGCCGCCCGTCTTCTCGAGCAGCCGCACGTCCGTCAGCACGGCTGCGGGGTCGACCGCCTTCACCATGTCGTGCAGCGTCAGGCCGGCGACGGCGACCGCGGTCAGCGCCTCCATCTCGACCCCGGTGCGGCCCGTGGTCGCGACGCGGGCCTCGATGCGCACCGAGTCGTGCTCGGGGATCAGGTCCACCGCGACCCGCTCGACGGGCAGCGGGTGGCACAGGGGGATCAGGTCGCTGGTGCGCTTCGCGCCCGCGATGCCGGCGATGCGGGCCGTGGCCAGGCCGTCGGCCTTCGGCAGCCCGTCCGCGACCAGGAGGCGCACGACCTGCGCCGTCGTGACCAGCCGGCCGGCGGCCAGGGCCTCGCGGCGCGTCTCCGCCTTGGCGCCGACGTCGACCATCCGGGCGCGGCCGTCCGCATCCAGATGGGAGAGGGAGTCGCTCATGCGTCCATTCTCCCCGGCGTCCGCGCGGCCCGGCTCAGAGCGGCAGCACCTGCACCGCGATGCCGGCCGGCAGCGCGGTCGCCTCCGCCGGCACGTCGATCAGCACGTCCGAGGCGGCCATCGCGGCGACCAGGTGGGAGCCCGGGCCGCCCATCGGCCGCACCGCGTCCCCCTCCAGCACGCCGCGCAGCCACTGGCGCCGGCCCGCGGGGGAGCGGAGCACCGGTTCCGCCAGCACCGCCTCGCGGGGCGCGACCGCGGGCAGGCCGGCCGCCTCGCGCAGCAGGGGGCGCAGGAAGACGGCGAACGAGACCTGCGCGGAGACGGGGTTGCCGGGGAAGCAGACGATCGGCACGCCGTCGACCGCCGCGGTGCCCTGCGGCCCGCCCGGCTGCATCGCGACCTCCACGACCTCGGCCCCCAGCGGCTCGAGCACCTGCCGCACCACCTCGAAGTCGCCCTGCGACACGCCCCCGGCGGTCACGACCAGGTCCGCCTCCGCGACCGCCTGCCGCAGCCGCCCGTCGAACTCGCCGGCGTCGTCCGCGGTCAGCGCGACCAGCACGGGGTCGGCGTCCTGCTCGCGCACCAGCGCCGCCAGCGCGGTGCCGTTCACGTCGTGCACCTCCCCGAAGCGCAGCGGGACGCCAGGAGGCACGACCTCCGCCCCCGTCGCGATCACGGCCACCCGGACCCGGCGCACCACCTGGACCGCGGCTGCGCCGCCCGCCGCGGCCGCGGCCAGGTGCCGCGCGGCGAGCCGGACGCCGGCGGGCACGAGCACCACGCCCTCCGCGGCGTCGCTGCCGGCCTCGCGGACGAAGTCGCCCGCCGCGGGCGCGACGTCCACCCGGACGCCCGTCGGCGTCGTCGCCGTGCGTTCCACGGGCACGACGCAGTCGGCGCCCGCCGGCAGCGGAGCCCCCGTCATCACCTTCTGCAGCCGCCCGGGCACCAGCTCCGGCGGGCGTCCCGCCGCGGCCGGCACCACGCCGTCGACCAGCAGCACCATCGGCGCGTCGGCCAGATCGGCCGCGCGGGCCGCGTAGCCGTCCATCTGCGAGTTGCGGAACGGCGGCAGCGGACCGCCCGCCGCGACCGGCTCGGCCAGCACCCGGCCGAGCGCGTCGGCCAGCGGCGCCCGCTCGGACGTCCGCGCCGCCAGCGCCGGGCGCACCAGCCGCGCCACCAGCGCGGCGTGCTCGTCGACGGAGCGGCGACCGCCCATCAGTACCGGGGCACGTCGGGGTCGACCGTCTGGCTCCAGCCGTCGATGCCGCCGCGGATCGACCGCACGTCGAAGCCCTCGCGCTGCAGCACCGACGCCGCACGCCGGCTGCGCACGCCGGCGTGGCAGTAGGCGATCACGGGCTTGTCGCGATCGAGCTCGCCGGTGCGGTCGGCCAGCTCGCTGAGCGGGATGACGACGGCCCCCGGCAGCACCGCGATGTCCGTCTCCCAGGGGTCGCGCACGTCGAGCAGGGTGATGCGGTCGCCTCCCTCGCGCAGCGCCTCGGCGGCCTCGGCGGGGTCGATCTCCTCGATGTGCGCCACGGGCGCCTCCTGTCGGTGGGGGTCGGCGGCACCGTATTCGATGCGGCGCACGTCGGCCTGGGCGGCGTCGACGACCAGCACGGCGCCGATCAGGGGACGGCCGAGGCCGGTCAGGGTCTTCAGCACCTCGGAGGCCATCAGGCCGCCGACGGTGGTGCACAGGCTCGGCAGCACGCCGGTGACCGCGCAGGTCGCGACGTCCTCCGGCCGCGGCGGCACCGGGAAGAGGTCGCGCCACCGGGGCCCGCGCTCGGCGTCGGCGACGCCGACCTGCCCGGCGGTGCCGGTGGCGGAGCCCCAGACCAGCGGGACGCCCGCCGCCGCGGCCGCGTCGTCCAGCGCGTACCGGGCCTCGAGGTCGTCGGTCGCGTCGACGACCAGGGTCGCGTCCCGCAGCAGCCGGGCCGCCGAGCCGGCGTCGACCAGCAGCCGCTCGGGGCGGGCGTCGGCGCCGAGCGCCCGCAGGCGCTCGCAGGCCGCCTCCGCCTTCGGGCGGTCCACGTCATCGGGGCCGTACAGCGTCTGGCGGTGCAGGTTCGAGACCTCCACGCGGTCGTCGTCGACCACCGTCAGCCGCCCGATGCCGGACGCCGCCAGCACGGGCAGCAGCGCGCAACCCAGCCCGCCGGCGCCGACCACGACCACGTGCGCCGCGGCGAGGCGCTCCTGTCCGGCCGTGCCGAAGCCGGGCAGGGTCGTCTGCCGGATCCAGCGGGTGTCGGCCACGCTCCGATCCTTCCACCGGCCCCGACCCGCCCGTGCGCGACCGCCGGTCTCGGGCGGCGCCGGAGCAGTCCCGTGGCGCTTCGGCAGGCCGGTGCCGGGCAGCAGCAGGTCGCCACAGGCCGTGCAGCCTGCCCACGTGCTCCGCCGGCAGGAGGAGCGGTGACGGACACCTCCGGGATCCCGACCTGCAGTGCCGCACCTGCGTCTCCTCGATAGTCTTCGACCCTCATCTGCGGAGGGAGCGGCGTGGTCGAGCGCATCCGGGTGGCCGATGCCGCCGCCCTGCTGGCGGTCAGCGACGACACGCTGCGCCGCTGGGCGGACTCGGGCCGCATCGCCGTGGACCGCGAGGGCGGCCGGGCGACCGTCGACGGCGCCGAGCTGGCCGCGCTGGCCGAGCGGATCGCCGCCGAGTCGCCGCTGGCCCGCACGCTGCCGCCGCACGGCACCTCGTCGGCGCGCAACCGGGTCACCGGCATCGTCACCCGCGTGCTGCGCGACACCGTGATGGCGCAGGTCGAGCTGCAGGCGGGGCCGTTCCGGTTCGTGTCGCTGATGAGCCGCGAGGCCGCGGACGAGCTGGGCCTCGAGCCCGGCGTCGTCGCCACCGCGTCGATGAAGGCCACGACCGTCGTCGTGGAGCACGCCGACCTCCGGAAGGACGCCCGATGAGCCGTCGCCCGTCCCTGGTCCCCGTCGCCGCGGCGACCCTGGTGCTGCTGGCCGGGTGCGCCCAGGGCGGCTCCGGCGCCGCCTCGTCGAGCCCGACCCCGTCGGCCTCCCCGTCGCTCAGCGGGTCCATCACGGTCGACGCCGCGGCCAGCCTGAACGAGGTCTTCCCGGAGCTGGCGACGGAGTTCCAGCAGCGGCACCCGGGCACGAGGGTCGTCTTCAGCTTCGGCGGCAGCTCGACGCTCGCCGCGCAGATCGTGAGCGGGGCGCCGGTCGACGTGTTCGCCGCCGCGAGCACGAAGACGATGCGGACGGTGCAGGACGCGCAGCGCACCGCTGCCGACCCCGTGGTGATCGCCCGGAACCGGCTGGAGATCGCGGTGCCGAAGGGCGATCCGGGGAAGGTGACCGGGCTCGCCGACTTCGCCGACGCGGCGAAGACGATCGTGGTCTGCGACGAGACGGTGCCCTGCGGCGCCGCGGCGCAGCAGGTGTTCTCGCTCGGGAAGATCGCCGCGAAGCCGGACAGCTACGAGCCCGACGTCACCGCCGTGCTGACCAAGGTGCGCACCGGGGAGGCGGACGCCGGCCTGGTCTACGTCACCGACGTGGTGGCGGCGGGCGACCAGGTGCAGGGCATCCCGTTCGCGGAGTCCGACCGCGCGATCACCGACTACCCGATCGCCGCGCTGACGGACTCGAAGAACGCGTCGCTGGCGCAGGCCTGGGTCGACTTCGTGGTCGCGGAGGGCGGACCGGACCTGGAGGCCGCCGGCTTCCTGGCGCCGTGAGCCGCCGGGCCGATCCGGCAGCGCGCGCGCCGCGCGCACTGCTGCTGCCCGCGGCGCTGGGCGTGCTGCTGCTGATCGGTCCGCTGGTCGCCCTGCTGATCCGCGCACCGTGGGGCGATCTGCCCTCGATCCTCGCGGGCGGCACGGTGCTGCCCGCCCTGGGGCTCTCGCTGGGCACCGCTGCGATCTCCGCGGGGCTCTGCGTCGTGCTCGGCGTGCCCCTGGCCGTCGTGCTGGCCGGGGCGGACGGCTGGCCGGCACCCGCCCGACGCCTGGCGCGCGCGCTCGTGACGACGCCGCTGGTGCTGCCGCCCGTCGTCGGCGGCATCGCCCTGCTGCTGCTGCTCGGCCGCGTCGGACTGATCGGCGAGCCGCTGTACCGCGGCTTCGGCGTCACCATCCCCTTCACCACGGCCGCCGTCGTGATCGCGCAGACCTTCGTCGGCCTGCCGTTCCTGGTGCTGGGCGTGGAGGGGGCGCTGCGCGGGGTCGACGCGCGCCAGCAGGCCGCGGCGGCGGTGCTGGGGGCGGGCGCCTGGACCCGCTTCGCGCGGGTGACCCTGCCGCTGGCGGCTCCGGGCGTCGCAGCCGGCGCCGTGCTGGCGTTCGCCCGCGCCCTCGGCGAGTTCGGCGCCACCATCACCTTCGCGGGCAGCCTGCCCGCCGCCACCCAGACGCTGCCGGTGGCCGCCTACCTGGCGCTGAACAGCGACCCCGCGGCGGCGATCGCGATCTCGGTGGTGCTGGTGCTGGTGTCCCTCGGCGTGCTGGTGGCGCTGCGCGACCGCTGGCTGCGCGGGATCGCCGGATGAGCGGGGCGCTGGACGCGCGGATCCGGGTGCGGCGCGGTGACTTCGCGGTCGACGCCGAGCTGCGCGCCGAGCAGGGCGGCGTGGTCGCGCTGATGGGCCGCAACGGCGCGGGCAAGTCGACCGTCGCCGCGGCGCTGGCCGGCCTGGCGCCGCTGGCCGCCGGGCGGATCCTGCTGGACGGCGTGGTGCTCGACGACCCGGAGGCGGACGTGCTGGTGCCGGCGGAGCGACGCCCGGTGGGCCTGGTGCAGCAGCAGGCCGCGCTGTTCCCGCACCTCTCCGCGCTGGACAACGTGGCGTTCGGGCTGCGGACCGCGGGGCTGCGGCGGGGAGCGGCGCGGCAGCGCGCGGCCCGGCTGCTGCAGGAGGCGGGGCTGGGGGAGCTGGCTGCCCGTCGCCCCGCGACCCTCTCCGGCGGCCAGACCGCCCGGGTCGCGCTGATCCGCTCACTGGCCCGCGAGCCCGCGCTGCTGCTGCTCGACGAACCGCTGGCCGCCGTGGACGCGGAGGCGCGACCGCTGCTGCGCACGGCGATCGCGGACCGCCTGCGGGCCTTCGCCGGCTCGGCGGTGCTGATCACTCACGACGTGCGCGACGCGGAGGCGCTGGCGGACCGGGTGGTGGTGCTCGACGGCGGCCGCGTGGTGCAGGCCGGTCCGCTGGCGGACCTGCGCGCAGCGCCCGCCGACCCGGTCGTGGCCCGGCTGCTGCAGGCCTAGGACGTCGCGCGGGTCAGACGTCGACGACGTCGCCGGGCGCGAGGGCGAACCACTCGCCGCCCTTCGCCTCCGTGACGGCCTTCAGCCGGTCGTTCGCGATGCCGCGGCCGGCCGCCGACAGCACGCCGTCGTGCGTGCCGAACGCCCGCCGCGGGGCGACCTGGCCCACGAAGTCCATCGCCTCGCTGAGCTTCAGCCAGGGTGCGCCCGCGGGCGCCGCGAGGGTGTCGACCTCCACGCCGATCGGCACGAAGAAGGAGTCGCCCGGGTAGTAGAGGCGCTCGTTCACCAGCACGCCGACGTTCTCGACGATCGGGATCGTCGGGTGGATGACCGCGTGGTTGCCGCCGAAGAAGCGCAGCGTCCAGGCGCCGACCTCCACCTGCTCGCCGGGCGCCACGACCCGCACCTCGACGCCCTCGACCGCCCGTGCCACGGCCGCCGGGCCCAGCACGACCGCGTCGCGGTTCACGTCGACGATGCGGTGCAGCTGCTCCTCGGTCCAGTGGTCCGCGTGCTCGTGCGTGATGACGACGGCGTCCACGTGCTCGAGGCCGAGCACCGGGTTGGTCAGCCCGCCCGGGTCGACGACGAGGCGGCGACCCGCCTCCTCCAGCACGAGGGCGGCGTGGTCGAGCTTCGTGATGCGCATGGCAGCAGCCAACACCCGCGGCGCCGAACGCGCCCTGACCGATTCGGGCGGGCGCTGCGGATGTGGCATACTCGTGGACCGTTGCGCTGCGGCGCAGCGAGTCCGGTCCCATCGTTTAGCGGCCTAGGACGTCGCCCTCTCACGGCGGTAACGCGGGTTCAAATCCCGCTGGGATCACCTCGAAGAAGCCCCCGGGTCAGCCCGGGGGCTTCTTCCGTTCCCGGCCGGCGGGCCGTCACCGGGCGCTGCGGAGGTCCTGCTGCGCGGCCACCGCCTGCAGGCGGCCGCGGGCGATGGAGTCGGAGGAGTGCGCCGGGTCGCCGTTCGGCGGCTCCCTGCTGACGTCGACCACGTCGAAGCGGGCGAGGTCCACGTCGGCCGGGACGGAGTAGGTCGCGTCGTCCCGGTCGACCACGCCGAGGCTCACCGCGGTCGAGCCGGGCCCGAGCAGCCACAGCTCGCGGTAGGCCCCCGTGACCGCCGGGGTGCTGACGCGCACGTGGACCACGAGCCGCCCGTCGCCGAACCGCTCGAGCTCCGCGGTGCCCGACGCCCCCGTCCATCCGGGTCGGGCCGCCAGCTGCGCCCGCGCCAGCACCTCGGGCGCGGCCCGGCCGGCCACGGGCAGGACGAGCATGGCGGTCACCGCGGCGGCGGCCCCGGCGAGCGCGGTCACGACGCCGACCAGCACCGTCCGACGACGTCGGGGTGCGCTGCGGCCCCGGGGTCGCTGCAGGCCCAGCTCGTCCTGCACGGCCTGCCACACGCGCGGCGCGGGCGGCACCAGTCGCTCCTCCGGTGCCGTGGAGCGCCCGAGTCGCACGGCGGAGCGCAGCGCCAGCAGCTCCGCGGCGCAGGAGGGGCAGTCGTCGAGGTGCGCCTGCTGCTCCGGGGTGATCGCCTCCCCGAGCGCCAGCAGGGCGAGGTCGTCAGCGTCCGGGTGCGTCATCGAGCGCTCCCTCCAGCCGCGAGCGGAGGCGCTGCAGGCTGCGCCGGATGTGGCTCTTCACCGTGCCGAGCGGCAGGCCGAGCCGCTCGGCGATCTGCGTGTGCGTCAGGTCGTCGTAGAAGGCCAGGCGCATCACCTGCTGCGCGACGGCGTCGAGGTGGGCGATCTCGTCGGCCACCAGCAGGCGGTCGGCCAGGTCGGGCTCGTGCTGCTCCTGCTCCACCCCTTCGAGCCGGTCGCGCAGGTCGCGCAGACGGGTGCGCGTCTCGTGCGCGTCGGCGATGCGGTGCCGCGCGATCCCGACCAGCCACCCGGCCAGGCGGCCCCGCTGCGGGTCGAACCCGCTGCGGCCCTCCCACGCGGAGACGAAGGTGCGCTGCACCACGTCCTCGGCGTCCGCCACCTCGCCGAGCGAGCGCAGGGCGAGGGTGTGCACCAGCGGCGCCCATCGCTCGTAGGCGGCGGCCAGCGCCCGCTCGTCCCCGGCGCGGAAGCGCCGTTCCAGCCGGTCGGTGTCGTCGCCCACCTCATCCGCTCCCGCCGGCGGGACGCGCCGTGACCACCACGTTGTCGCTGTAGGTGCGGGTGGCCGGATCGAAGGTGCCGCCGCAGGTCACGAGGACCAGCCGGTGGGCGCCGGTGCGGTCGAAGACGCGATCGGGCAGGGCCGCCTTGCGGAACCGCTCCGTCGAGTCCACGCGGTACGTGCGTCGTGCGCCGTCGTCGGCGGTCACGACGATCTCGGCGTCGTCCGGCAGGTCGCGGATGCGGACGAACGGGCCGAGGCCCCAGCGCAGGGAGTCGACGTGCGCGGCCAGCACCGTGGTGCCGCGGGCGGCGTCGGCGTCGGAGCTCCAGCGGTACCAGCCCGCGACGGACGGGTCCTCCGGCAGCACCATCGCCCCCCTGCGGTCGACCCCGACCGGCACCACCGTCACGTCGACGTCTCTGCCCGCCACCTGCACGCGGACGGGCGGCACCGGCTCCTCCGGCGGGGCCAGTGTCGCAGCCGCGACCGGGATGTCCTCGCCACGCGCGGCGGCGGTGGCGCTCGTGGTGCTCGACGGGGTGGCGGCAGGCGTGACCGGCGCTGCGGCGACCGGGGCGCAGCCGGTCAGCGCTGCGACCGCCACGGCGCCGACGAGGGCCCGCGGGCCCCGACGTGCGACCGCGGAGCGGCCGGACGTCGGGACCCGCGGACCCCGCTCCGTCGTGTCAGGCGCGCGCACGCCGGGCCACGACCAGCGCAGCGCCGCCCGCGACCAGCACGGCCAGCGCACCGACGCCGATCAGGCCGACCGGCGAGCCGCCCTCGGCCGCGAGGCCCGCGGTGCCGCTGTTGATGCCGTTCGGGTTCCCGCCGAGGCCGGTGATCGTCTGCACCGCCAGCTCCAGGTCGTCGTCATCAGCGCTGCCCCACGCGTACACGATCGTGTTCACGCCCTCGGCGACCTGCACGTCGGCCGGCCCGATCAGCGGATCGGTCGACCCGGCCGCGGCGACGGCGGCGGAGATCGTGCCGGCCGGCAGCTCGAGCACCTGCTCGTCCGGGTTCTCCAGGCCCTCGATCACGGCGTCGCCGCCGGCCAGCACGTCGACGGCGGGCGCCGCCGCGGTGTGGCGCACGGTCAGGCGGCCCTGCCCGGCGGGCGCGGCGGAGGTGTCGTTGGCGAAGACCGTCGCGGTCGGCTCCCCGCCCTCGTTCAGGTGCGCGGCGATGGTGTAGCTGCGGTCGCCCTCGACCGGCACGTCGACCGGACCGATCACCGGGTCGCTGTCATCGGTCGCGTCGGCGGCGGTGATCGCGACGCTGTACGTGCCGGCGGGCAGGGCCAGGGGCCCCGCCAGGTCGCCGGGCTGGAAGTCGTCGAGCGTGCGCTCGCCGTCGACCCACACGTCGACCGGGGTGTCCGGCACGGCGTGCAGTACGGAGACGCCGGCCGGGGCGGGGGTGGCGGCGTTCGCGGGTGCGACGCCGAACGCGGTCAGCGCACCGGCGCCGATGACGACGCCGGCGATGCGGATGGGGGTGCGCATGGGGATGCTCCTCGTGGGTTCAGGGGTGGACACGCCTTCACCACCACTTCCTGCTGGAGCCCCGTCACGGATGCGGCTGAACCTGGCAGGAGGCTGCCAGACGCCTGACCGGCCGGTGCGCTGCTCCGCGAGGGCGGCGTTCCGGGGGCGGCCCGCCTGAAAACTCGGTCCGCGAGGGATCGCGTCCAGGCGGCGGGGAGCAGGATCGCCGCATGAGCCAGTACGACAAGCGCGACCCGCAGACCCTCTACCCCGCGCCGCCGTTCCCGAAGCAGGAGCAGTCGCTGCCGGGCGCCGCCTGGAAGATGGACCCCCGCCCGGACCACGGCGAGGACAGCTACGTGGGGCACGGCCGCCTGCGCGGCTTCCGGGGCATCGTCACCGGCGCCGACTCGGGCATCGGCCGCGCCGCCGCCATCGGCCTGTCCCGTGAGGGCGCCGACCTGGTGCTCTCCTACCTGCCCGACGAGCAGGAGGACGCGGAGGAGGTCCGCGCGCTGCTCGAGGGGGAGGGGCGCCGCGCGATCCTGTTCCCGGGCGACATCAGCGACGAGCAGTACTGCGAGGACCTGGTGCAGAAGGCCGTCGACGAGCTCGGCGGGCTGGACACGCTGGTGATGGTCGCGGGCCGGATGGACAGCAACGACGACATCCTCACCCTCGAGACCGCCGCCATCGACTCGACGCTGAAGACCAACGTCTACTCGCTGTTCTGGCTGGCGAAGGCCGCGATCCCGCACCTGGAGCCCGGCTCCACGATCGTGACCACGGGCTCGACCCAGGCCTCCAGCCCGTCGCCGGACAAGATCGACTACGCGGTCTCGAAGGGCGCGATCAAGATCTTCACCCAGGCGCTCGCGCAGCAGGTGGCGTCGAAGGGCATCCGGGTCAACTCGGTCGCTCCGGGTCCGGTGTGGACGCCCCTCCAGCCGGGCTCCGACGACGCGGAGACCGTGTCGTCGTTCGGCGAGGGTTCGCCGCTCGGCCGCCCCGGTCAGCCGGCCGAGCTCGCCGCCGCCTACGTGCACCTGGTCAGCCCGGAGTCGAGCTACCAGACCGGCTCGACCATCGCGATCGCCGGCGGCATGCCCGTCTTCTAGACCGGTCGGACGGGCGGCGGCGTCAGCCCTCCGCCGCCCGTCCTCGGGGTGCGACGGCTGCAGGATCGCGCGTCTCCGTCGATCATCCGGTGCCCTGAGGCGTCCTCGCGGGGGATCGGCCGCTGCCCGGCGTCCAGCAGCGGTGGCGGCCGGCGGGGGTACGGTCCGATCGTGGCGGAGCGGATCGAGTACGGCGACGGGCCCATGCAGTACGGGGTGCTCCACGAGGCCGCCGGGCCGGCGCGGGGGACCGTCGTCCTGATCCACGGCGGCTTCTGGCGCGGCACCCCCGACTACTTCGACGGCCCGACGCCGCTGGCGCACGCGCTGGTCGCGCAGCACTGGCACGTCTGGCAGATCGAGTACCGGCAGACGCCGAACGGCGGCGGCTGGCCGACGACGCTGGACGACCTGGCCGCCGGGGTGGAGCACCTGGCGGCGGCCGCGCGCGAGCACGGCCTCGACACCGGACCGGTGGTGACGGTGGGGCACAGCGCGGGCGGGCACCTGGCGGTGTGGGCGCTGAGCCGGCCGGAGGCGGGGCTGCGCCTGACCGAGGCGGTGAGCCTGGCGGGCGCGCTCGACCTCGCGCTCGGCGAGGCGGAGGGCATGGGCGACGGAGCGGTGGTCGACTTCCTCGGCGGCACGTCCGAGGAGCACCCGGTGCGCTACGCCGCCGCAGACCCGACGCGCCGGATCGTCCCCGGCTCACCGGTGCGGATCGTTCACGGCGACCGCGACGACGTCGTGCCGCTGAACCAGTCGGAGGCCTATGCCGACGCCGCACGGCGCGCGGGGCAGGACGTGGCCCTGACCGTGGTCCACGGCGACCACAAGGTCGTGATCGAGCCGCAGGGCGAGGCGTTCGACGCCCTGCTGGCCGCCCTCGACGGGGTCCTCGCGGCGGCCGGCCGGGCCTGAGGCGTCGCCGCCGGAGCCCTCAGCGCCGCGCCGGCTCCGGCTGCTCGGCGTTCGCGCCCGGCAGCGGGTGCGTGCGCTCCAGCGAGGCGCCCTCCACGTCGACGTCCGGGATGATCCGGTCGAGCCAGCGGGGCAGCCACCACGCGCTGGCGCCCAGCAGGTGCATCGCGGCGGGGATCAGCAGCATCCGCACCACGAAGGCGTCCATGAGCACCCCGAAGGCGAGCCCGAACCCGATGGGCCGGATGATCGCGGTCTCGGAGAAGATGAAGCCCGCGAACACCGCCGTCATGATGATCGCTGCCGCCGTGACGACGGCCCGGCCGGCGTGGAGGCCCCGCTGCACCGCCAGCCTGGCCGGGGCGCCGTGGGCGTACGCCTCCCGCATCCCGGAGACCAGGAACAGCTGGTAGTCCATCGCCAGGCCGAACAGCACGCCGATCTCGATGATCGGCAGGAAGCTGAGGATGGGGCCGGGGTCGTGGACGCCGAAGACCGCGCTGAGCCAGCCGAGCTGGTACACCGCCGTCAGGGCGCCGAAGGTGGCGAACAGCGACAGCACGAATCCGGCGGTGGCGGTGATCGGCACCAGCAGCGAGCGGAAGACGATGATCAGGATGATCAGCGAGAGCCCGACGACGACCACCAGGTAGAGCGGCAGCACCCCGCCCAGCTTCTCGGAGATGTCGATGTTGGCGCTCGCGTTGCCGGCCACGCCCAGGTCGACCCGTCCGGCCTCGGTCGTGATCGGGGAGAGGTCGCGCAGGTCGTGCACCAGCCGCTCGGTCTCCGGCGCCGTCGGGCCGGTGGTCGGCAGCACCTGGAAGGCGACGACGGTGCGGTCCTCGGAGGCGCCGATCGGGGCGACCGCGCTGACGCCGTCCTGGGCCGCGATGCGCTCGCCGATCGCGGCCTCCTGCTCGAGCAGGGCGTCGCCGGTCGTGCGCTGCGGCAGGTCGGCGACGACGAGCAGCGGACTGTTCTGACCGGCGCCGAACTCCCGCGAGATCGTGGTGAACGCCTGGTACCGGCTCGACTCGACCGGCTCGGACGAGCCGTCGGGCAGCCCGAGCCGCAGCTGCAGCGCGGGCAGCGCGACGACGGCGAGCACCGCGACCCCGGCGATCAGCGTGACGACGGCCCGCCAGGTGGGCATCGGCCGCGTCGGCACCCGGACGGCCGCGGCGCGGCCGATCGCGGCGCGCTCCTTGCGACGCAGGATCCGCATGCCGACGAAGGACAGCAGCGCGGGCGTGAAGGTCACCGCGACCAGCACGGCGACCGCCACCGCGACGGCGCCCACGGTGCCCATCAGGCCGAGGAACGGGATGCCGGTGATGTTCAGCGCCAGCAGCGCCACCACCACCGTCGACCCCGCGAAGACCACCGCCGTGCCGGAGGTGCCGTTCGCCAGCCCGATCGACTCCTGCACCTCCATGCCCTGCTTCAGCTGGCTGCGGTGGCGGTTCAGGATGAACAGGGAGTAGTCGATGCCCACCGCCAGCCCCAGCATCACCGCGAGGAACGGCGTGACGGAGATGAACTGCACCACGCCCGAGAAGGAGAGCGCGCCGAGCAGGGCGACCGCGACGCCGAGCAGCGCGCTGGCGAGCGGCAGGATCGCGCCGATCACCGTGGTCAGGATCAGCAGCAGCACCGCGGCCGCGACGATCAGGCCGATCACCTCGCCGGGGCCGACGATGGAGGGGACGCCCTGGGCGATCTCGTTCGAGACGAGCACGCGCACCCCGTCGATGCGGGCGCCCTCCGCGGCCTCGACCACCGCGTCCTTCACCGCGGGCGGCACGGAGATGGTCGGCTTGCGGAACTGCACCGTGCCGACGGCGGCGGAGCCGTCGTCCGAGACGAGCCGGATGTTCTTCGAGAGCGCCAGGAGCCGCTCGCCGACCTCGAGCTTCGCCGTGTTCTCCGCGAGCTCCGCCCGGTTCTCGTCGAGCGTCTTCTGCCCGGCGTCGAGCGTCTTCTGCTGCGCGTCCAGCTGCGCCTGCGCGGCGTCCAGCTGCGGCTGCGCGAACGCCAGCTGCCCGGCGGCCCTGGCCTGCGCGGTCTGCTGGTCGATCTGCCGTTGCGCGGCGTCCAGCTGCTCCTGACCGGCGTCCAGGCGGTCCTGGCCGTCGGAGAGCTGCTGCTCGCCGTCGGCGAGCCGCGCCTCCCCGTCGGTCAGCTCGGTGCGCTGGTCGTCCAGCCGCGCCTGGGCGGTGAACGGATCGACCGTCGCCCGCACCCCGGTCTCGTCGGCGATGTCGTCGAGCAGGGACTGCACGCCGTCCTTCTGGGCGCTCGTGAAGGCGCGACCGTCCGTCGTCTCGAAGACGAGCGTGCCGGAGCCGCCGCTGGCCGCGGGGAACTCCTGCGCCAGCCGGTCCGTCACCCGGCTCGTCGCCGTGCCCGGGATGGAGATGGACGAGGAGATGGTGCCGCCGAAGACGCCGTAGCCGACGCCGCCGAGGGCCAGCAGCACGATCCAGGCGACGATCGTCGTCTAGCGGCGACGGGCGGCGAGGCGTCCGAGGCGGTAGAGCAGGCCGGCCATCTCGGTCGGGTCCTTTCCTGAGGCGCTCCTGCGGGGGAGCGGGGCTGAGGGCGGGCCGTCGGGCCCGGGGAGGTGGTTCGGGTCAGGCCGGCGCGTAGCCGGTGCGCAGCCGGTCGAGCAGCCGGTCGAGCAGCGCGGACCACTCCGCCTCGGCCGCGACGCGGTCGGTGCGGTGCAGCCCGGAGTCGACCCAGGGCCGGGCGATCACGGCGACGCCGTGCAGGACGAACGTCACCAGCAGCTCGACCTCCAGCGGATCGGCGGCGGGATTGCGCCGCCCGACCTCCGCGACCATGCGGTCGACGGCGCGGGCGAAGGCGGCGTCCGTCAGGTCGGTGGCCCGCGCGCGGGCCGGCCCCTCCGCGTGCAGCACCCGCAGCACGGCGAGGATCGCCGAGGGCAGGTCGGAGGCGCGCACCGCGGCGGCGAGCTCGTCGAACATGGCGGCGGGGCTGCCGTCGCCGACGGGCACCCCGGCGACGGTGGAGACGAACTCGTCCACCAGCACCCCGAGGGTCTCGTCGCAGACCGTCAGCAGCACGTCGTCCAGCCCCGCGAAGTGGTTGAAGACCGTCCGGCGGGCGACGTCGGCCCGCTCCGCCAGGTCGTCGACGGTGAAGGACGGCCCACCGCGCTCGGCGATCAACGCGCTCGCGGCCGCCAGGATCGCCGCCCGGTGTCGCGCCTTCATCGCCTCACGACGATCCGGAGCGATGGTGGTCACGCGCCTACACTAGGTGCAACGCTGCACGGAGTGCAGTGAGGGGCGGGCTGCGGCCCGTCGTGCGGTCACGACCTCCTCCGGGTGGCCGATGCGCGGCACTCCGCAGTGCGACGGTGCAGGTGTGCGCGACGACGGACGAGGAACCGGCGTGCAGGCGCGGCGGCAGCGGGTGCTCGAGCCGGACGCCGGTCTACCCCGGGTCAGAGGGCCAGCGAGCCGATCGCGGTGTAGCTGACGAAGAAGGCGACCGCGACGGCGATGGTCAGGCCCACCGGCAGCAGGCGGGCCGCTGCACGGCGCGGCGCACGGCGGACCGTGACCGCCAGCAGGACGAGCCCGGTCACGCCGATCGCCGTCCAGTAGGACCAGCCGGTGGTGGCGAGCACCACGAGCAGGCCGTAGGCGGCCTCGCCCACGGCGATCCCCGCCAGCACGCCGCAGCCCAGCGCGCCCCGCAGGTCGCGGTGGCGCAGCCACGCGGCGGCGACGCCGACGAACGGACCCACGACTACGCCGATGATCAGGAACAGGGTCTCGTCGGTGGGGAAGCCCCGCAGGCCCGACACCACCTGGTAGCCGAGGACGAGCGCGACGAAGCCCACCGCGCCGAGGACTGCGGCCAGGGCGGTGCGCGGGCGGCAGAGCGCCACCGCGCCGGCGGTCAGCAGCGTCCAGCCCGAGGCCGAGTTCGCGAAGGGTGCGACCGCCTCCGGCAGCACGGTCTGGAGGAACGAGGTGGCGCCGCCCAGCAGCAGGCTCGCCGCGGCGACCAGCAGCACCTGCAGCACTGCTCGAGGTGCACCGCCGCGCGGCTGCGCGGGGCGGTGCGGGGCTGCGGCGGGCGGCGCGGCGGTCATGGCAGCAGTGCAGCAGCGGCCGGGTGCGGGCGCATCGGTCGGGTGGAGGAGGCGCCTCCGCCGTCCGGAGGACTGCACGCGATCACGCCCGCGAAGAGGGGCTGGGGCCGGTGACGCGAACGCTCGAGCATTGAGGGACCGGGGCCGGAAGGGCTTCGGAGACCCGGAGACCGTCTCGGGGATGCGAGTCGGACGAGGAGCAGGACCATCGCCGCGCACCGCACGGACACCGACCAGCAGGGCTTCACGCTGATCGAGCTGCTGGTCGTCATCGTCGTGATCGGCATCCTCGCGGCCATCGCGACGCCGCTGTACCTGGGCCAGCAGCGCAGTGCGCGCGACGCCAGCGTGATCACGGACGTGAACACCACGACCACGATGGTCACCCGCTTCGCCGTCGACAACCCGAGGACCGCCGTCGCGAGCACCGGCGACTACGTGAACGCGGGCGGCACGATCTCGAGGTCCGGCGACAACGTGCTGAACGTCACGACCGCCGGCGGCGGCAACTTCACCGTGTGCGGGTACGGCCCCGGTGGCAACGCGTACACGTCGAGCACCAAGGCCTACCTCTACGACAGCACCACCGGCAAGGCCGTGCCCTCGTCCACGTGCCCGGGCGACGGCGTGGCCTCCTCTCCCTCGCCGAGCCCCTCCGCCTCCGGCGGCACCTCGACCGGCGGGACGACCACCGGCGGCACGACGGGCGGCGGCACGACCGCTGGCGGCGGCACGACCACGACGCCGTCGGCCTCGCCGAGCGCATCGGCCGGTCCGAGCGCGTCGGCCGCGGCCTGGGTCGACTGCGCCGGCGAGAACGAGACCTGCTCGTTCACCGGCACGCGCCTGGTCCGCTACGGCCTGTCGCCCTCGTCCTACGTCACCCGGACGCTGACCGGCGGCACGCCCTGCACGAACGACGTGTTCGGCGACCCGGCCTACGGGTACGCCAAGCGCTGCTCGTACCAGTGACGCGGGGTCGCGCCCGGTGAGCCCGGGCGCGACCGTCGCCGGGCTGCGGCCTCAGGCGCCCTCGCGGGAGGCGAGCTCGCGCAGGTCCCGGTCGTGCTCGTCCTGCACCGGCTCGTAGTACTTGCTGAAGGTGGCGGCGTCGATGAGCCACGGCGAGCGGGCCCCGTCGACCTCCGAGACGACGATCCAGTCGCCGGCCATCGCGCCGTGCTCCAGCCCGCGCACCTCCAGCTCGAGGTATCCCGTCAGGTCGTCCCAGCCGCGGTACTCCGTGCGGGGCCGGATCGGGATGCCGGGCGCGACCACAGCCATCCACGCCACCGCGCGCTCGACGCCGGCGGCGGTGCCGTCGAACTGGGTCGCGTCGAGCACCTGGGGTCGCATCCGGTAGCGCTGCACGCCTGGACCCTACGTCGCGGATCCGGGCCGTGCCGAGCGGGTGCGCGCCGGGTGCGCGGGCGCGTGCTCGCTGCGCCCACCGCCGCGTCGAGGGTGCCAGGATCGGCCGATGCGCATGATGCTGACCTCGAGCGGCGTGAGCGACGGGCCGGTCCTCGCGGCCCTGCGCGATCTGCTGGGGAAGCCGCTCGCCGAGGCGCGCTGCGTCGTCGTGCTCGACGCGATCCTGCCGTTCCCGGGGGACAAGTCGAAGCTGCTGCAGGACCTTGCGTGCATCCGCGCGCTGGGCTGGGAGCGGTTGGACGTCCTGTCGCTCTTCGCCGGCCCGCCCTCCCTGGTGGCGTCGCGGCTGCGCGACACGGACGTGGTCCTCGGCTACGGCGGCAGCAACCACTGGCTCGCGCACGCGTGGACGGCGACGGGACTGGCCGGCGTGCTGCGCGAGCTGTTGGACGAGAAGGTCTACGTGGGCGTCAGCGCGGGGTCGATGATCTTCTCCCGCGCGCACCGCGAGATGGTCGACGCCTTCGACGACCACGAGGAGGTGCGCATGCTGCAGCTGGCCGAGGTCGGGCCCGCCGTGCCGCTCTTCGAGTGGGGCGTCATGGCGCACCTGGGCGCCCCGTACTTCCCCTTCGCCACCGACGCCTGGGCGGCGGAGGGGGCCGCGCGGCTCGGCGGCCCCGTCTGGTTCCTCGACGACGCCTCCGCGCTGGTCGTCCGCGACCCCGACGCCGACCCCGAGGTCGTGTCGTCCGGGCACTGGCTCCGCTTCGGCGAGGGCGGCCGGCTGCTCGCGTCCCGCTGAGCGGAGCGGGCAGACCGCCCCGGAGCGCGCGGAACGGGCACGTCAGGCCCGCGTCCGCACCGCCTCCATCGCGCGGAGCCGGCGCCCGACAGCGAGCGCGGCGACGAGGCCCAGCGCGGTGACCAGCGCCGTGCCGATGAACACCGACGTCGTGCCGGCCAGGCCGGCGAGCACGCCGGCCAGCAGGGGACCGGCCACCTGGCCGACGTACTGCGCGGAGACGTTCAGCCCCAGCACCGTGCCGACCACCGAGGAGGGCAGCAGGTGGCGCAGCGCGGCGACCACCGTCGGGGTGATGCCGCCGAGCGCCACACCGGTCAGCAGCCGCAGCGCGGCGAACTCCCACAGCTCGGTCGCGATCGCCTGCAGGGCCAGCAGCGCGGCGGCGCCGCCCAGGCAGGCCGCCAGCACCCGCAGGTGCCCGGTGCGGTCGGCCAGGCGGCCCAGCCGCGGCGCCGAGAGCACCGTGCCGAGGGCGGTCAGCGAGAAGGTGGCAGCGGCGGCGACCGCCAGCCCGTCGTCGGTGCCCGTGAGGGCTCGGACGTGCTCGGTGATCACCGGCTCCACGGAGATCGTGGCGAGCATCAGCAGGGCGGACAGACCGAGCAGGGCGAGCACCGCCGGCTTGTCGGGCACCGACCTCCATCCGCCTCGAGGTCGTGCGGCCGTCAGGAGGGGCCGCCGGGCGGGCTCGCGCAGCAGCGTCGCGGTCGCGACGAAGGCGAGCAGGATCAGCGCCCCGGTGCTGAGGAAGGCGCCCTGCACGCCGATCAGCTGCGCCAGCACGCCGCCGACCAGCGGCCCGACGACGTTGCCGGCCATGATCGCGGAGGACAGCACGCCCAGCGCCCACCCGGAGCGCGGCTTCGGCGTCTGCGCCGCGACCAGGATCGTGGAGCCGGAGGCGTACCCGCCCAGCAGCCCGACCAGCAGGCGCAGCAGCACCAGCTGGCCCACGTCCTGCGCGAGCCCCATCAGCGATGTCGCGACCGCCATGCCCAGGCTGGCGCGGATGAGCATCGGCTTGCGGCCCCAGCGGTCGCCCAGCCGGCCCCACAGCGGTGCCGCCAGGGCCGCGGTCAGGAAGGCGGCGGCGTACGCGGCGCCGGACCAGCGGGCGACGGCACCCGCATCCGTCACGCCGAGGGCCCGCACCTGCAGCGGCAGGATCGGGAGGATCAGCGTCATCCCGACGATCGTGGTGAACGAGCCGACCGCGCAGACCGCCAGGTTGCGGCGCCAGGGATCAGGGTGGACGGGCGGGGTCGAGACGGTCATGGGGCGCTCCGGGCCGGGGACGGGCGCAGGCAGCGCGACCACCGCGACGGGGCGCCTGCGTTACGAGGACCCGTCGCGGCGACGAAGCTGCCGGCCGACCATGACCCGCGAAGCCTAGCCCCGGGCCTCCGCGTCGCCGGGGGGATCGGTCGCCCGCATCAGCAGCTCGAGCTCGTGGAGCGACGCCAGTCGCAGGTCCGCCGTCCCGGCCCCGGGCAGTCCGGCCTGCAGGTGGCCCCACGGCCCGCGGCGGAGGAAGGCGGACCGCAGCCCCGCGGCGCTCGCCGCCACGACGTCGTTGTCGACCCGGTCCCCGACGTACAGGATCTGGTCGCAGGGGACGCCGGCCTCCTGCACGACGCGCGCGAAGAAGGCGGCGGAGGGCTTCTCGACGCCCCAGCCCGCTGACGAGGCGATGAAGTCCGCGTCGAACCCGGCCTCCCGCAGCCGGGACTCCGCGCCGGCGGGCTGGTTGCCCGCGATGCCGACGACCAGCCCGGCGGCCCGCGCGGCTCGCAGGCAGGGGAGCGCGTCCGGGTAGAGGTCCGCCGTGGTGAGGGACGGCGCGCCCGGTGCGGGCGCGGCCAGCAGACGCCACACCTCGCGGTGGTCGCGGCCGCGCTCGATCAGCGCTCCGATCGCGGCCATCAGCGTGAAGGGCGTGACGCCCGCTGCGGCAGCCGCCTCGTTCCAGGCCCGGGTCTCGTCGACGAGCGTCTCCCCGACGTCGAACACGACCGCCCGCATGGCGGGAAGGGGGCCGATGCGCACCGCCCGCGGACGTCCGGCCGGCTGATCGCCGCCCGCGATCACCGGCGGACCGCCGGTTCCATCGGGCGCCGCGCCGTCAGGTCGGCGACGATCCGGCCGTTCGGCTGCACGCGCCGGTGCCCGTCGAGCACCTCCAGCCCGGCGTCGCGCAGCGCCTCCCGCACGGCGCCGACCGGCCACGCCCAGGCGCGCACCACCCGGTGGTCGAAGGGGCGCAGGTCGTCGCCGGTGAAGAAGCCGACCAGCAGCGTGCCGCCCGGACGCAGCGCGGCGCGGAGGTCGGCGAGCACGCCGGCCGCCTCCTCCGGCTCCAGGTGGATCAGCGAGAACCAGGCCAGCACGCCGCCGAGCGAGGCCGGAGGCAGGTCGAGCCGGCGCAGGTCGCCCACCCGGAACGGGATGTCCGGACGGGTGCGCGCCGCGTGATCGATGAAGGACGGCGTCAGGTCCACGCCCTGCACCTGCAGCCCCAGGTCGTGCAGGAACCCGGACCAGTGCCCGGGCCCGCACCCGGCGTCGAGGACCCGCCCGTCGACGCCCTGCGCCCAGGCCCGGATGAGCTCGCGGTCCTCCTCGTCGGCCAGGTGCGGCGAGCCGAACGCCTCGACGTAGCGGTCGGCCCACCGGTCGTAGGCGTCCTGCACCTCGGTCCGCGGCGATCGCACGGCGGCAGTCGATCAGGCAGGACCGACAGGCGGTCGCTGCTCGAGCCCGCAGAAGCGCCGCAGCACGCCGATCGTCCGCGCGGTGTCGTCGTGCAGGTGCGCGTGCATCCCCTCCCGCCGTGCCGCCGACACGTTCTCCGGGCGGTCGTCGATGAACAGGACGTCCTCCGCGTCGGCCCCCATGCGGCTCAGTGCGATGCGGAAGGCGTTCGGGTCGGGCTTCAGCGCGCCGATCTCGTGGCTGTAGCAGACGGGGTCGAACAGGGTGGAGAAGCCGTAGCGGCGCTCCTCCTGCTGCCGGGCGCCGTCGCTCGAGTTGGAGAGGATCGCCAGGCGCACCCGAGCGGGCAGGCCGCGGAGCGCATCGAGCAGCGCCGTGTTCGGATGGCCGCAGTACTCGTCCCAGAAGTCCGAAGTCATCTCGTCGACCGTCGCGGGCGGCAGGCCGAGCGCCCGGCCCGTGCGCTGCCAGTACTCGTCGATGACGCCTTCGCACGTCGAGGCGTCCGGCAGGTCCGCCGCCGCCAGGCGCTCCGCCGCCTCGCCTGTCGTCAGCCCCGCACGAGCAGCCCAACGGGCGCTGAACCGCGCCGGCCACGCGTCGTCGTCGACCAGCTCGAGCACGCCGCCCACGTCGAGCAGCAGCCATCGCTGGTCGGCCCCGCCATCGCCCATCGCAGCAGTGTGCTCCGGGCGCGCCCAGGCGACGGACCGGGGTGCCCGCCCGTACGTCGGGGGCTTCCCGGGGATAGCGTCGCGTCGTGATCGTCTGGCTCAACGGCACGCACGGGGTCGGCAAGACCACCACGAGCGCGCTGGTCCAGCGCCTGCTGCCGGGCTCGCGCATCCTGGACGCCGAGAAGGTCGGCGAGACCCTGATGGACGTGCGGCCCGGCCTCCCCGAGACCGACGACTTCCAGCACTGGCCGCCCTGGCGTCCGCTGGTCGTCGAGACCGCGAGCCGCATCCTCGAGTGGACCGGCGGCGTGCTCGTGATGCCGATGACCGTGCTCGTGGAGGACTACTGGCGCGAGATCGCGAGCGGCTTCGCCGAGCGCGGCATCCCCGTGCGGCACGTCCTGCTACACGCAGACCAGGCCGTCCTCCGGCAGCGGATCGACGACGACGTGCTGATGACGCCGTCGGACTTCCGCCGCAGCCGGCTCGACCCCTACGCGATCGCCTACGACGGCTGGCTGGGGCGGGAGGCGGAGGTCGTCGACACCACCGGGCTGACCCCGCCCGAGGTCGCGCAGCGCGTGGCGGAGCTGGTCACGGACGGCAACGGCCCGTGATCGAGGTGCCCGCGACCTTCCTCGCGATGCCGCGCTGGTGGTCGGACGAGCACGGCGGACGATGGCTGCGCGACCTGCCGGGCCTGGTGGACGCGGCGTGCGAGCAGTGGGGGCTGGTGCTCGACGGCGCCGCGATGCACGGCTCGAACGCGCTGGTCGTCCCCGTACGGCGGTCGGGGGAGCCGCTGGTGCTGCGACTCGCGCCGCCAGGAGACGACGTCGCCGCCGAGGTGCGGGCGCTGCGCACCTGGGCCGGCCGCGGAGTGGTGCGGCTGATCGAGGCGGACGTCGACGCCGGCCTGACGCTGCTCGAGCGATTGGACGCGACCCGCACCATGGCGGGGGAGCCGCTGCCGCAGGCGGTCGAGGAGCTGGCGGCGGCGACCCGACGGCTGGCGGTGCCCGTCGACCGCGACGTGCGCTCGACCGCCTGGATCGCCCGCGAGTGCGCAGACGGGTTCGAGGCGGAGTGGCGCTCGCTCGACGGTCCGACTCCGCGGCCGCTGCTCGCCGTCGCTGTCGAGGCTGCGGAGGCGCTGGCCGCGGAGCCCGTGCCCGACACCGCCGCGGACGGCGACCTGCACTTCGAGCAGGTGCTCGCCGGCGGCCGGGAGCCCTGGACCGTGGTCGACCCGGTGCTGCTGCGCGGGCATCCCGAGTACGACCTGGGGCGGATCCTCTGGTCGCGGCTCGACGAGGTGCCGACCGACGAGGGCGTGACCGATCTGTTCGACCGCTTCGTGCGCGTGGCGGGCGTCCCGGAGCAGCGCGCCGCGCGCTGGGTGGTGGTGCGCTCGATGTCGTACCTGCTGTGGGGGCTCGGCAGGGGGCTGACCCTCGACCCGCCGCGGTGCCGACGGCTGCTCGACCTGTTCGCCTGAGCGGGAGGGCGCCCGCGCCGGCGCTCACTCCACGAAGGGTGCGATCTCCTCGCCGTCCAGCAGGATTAGCCAGCCCATCAGGGATTCGTCACCGGGCTGCACCGACTGCCACCCGCCCTGGTGGACGTCGCCGTGCTCGTCCGGTGCGGTCGGCGGCCCCCACTGCACCTCCTGCACAGGCTGGCGGGCGTCCGCGGTCGAGGTCAGCGGCGTGAGCGTGGTCGAGCCGGGCCGCGGCACGAGTCCGCGGCCCGGCTCGAGCATCAGCCGCACGTGCACCGAGTGGACCGACGCGACGACGCCGCTGATCGTGACGGCGCTCGCCGGGTTCCCCTCGGCGTACCGGTCGAACCACCAATCGACCCCGGCCAGCTCCCCGCCCAGCGCCGATCCGTACCGGGCGGCCGTCCGCCGGAGGCGCTGGCCGACGGCGATCGTCTCGCCCTCCTCGGCCAGCTCGGTCTCGCTGCACAGCACCCGGAGCACGTCGGATCATCCCAGCCCGGTTCAGGGGTGCGGGGGCCGGGAGGGGGCCTGATCGACGATGTCCGTCTCGTACCAGCGCAGCCCGCCGGTCGTGCCGATGTGCCGGAACCCCGCGTTCTCGAGGACGTGCTGCGAAGCGATGTCGTCCAGCTCCGTGTCCGCCCGCAGGGTCTTGACGCCGAGCGTCCCGGCGAGGTCGACGAAGGCTCGGAGGGCCTCGGTCGCGAAGCCCTGGCACCGCGCCGACGGCACCAGCCCGTAGCCGACCTCGGCGACGCCGTCGTCGGGAGGGCCTCTGAACCCGATGCCGCCGATCGAGGTGCCGTCGTGGCGGAGCGACACCCGGTAGTAGCCGAAGGGCCGCTGCTCGCCGTGCTGCTCGAGGGCGTGCAGGAGGGCGCCGAGGCCGGCGAGGTCGCCGTCGAACGGATAGTCGGCCGCCCAGCGATCGTCCGGACCGGGAGAGCGGGCGACGATGCGTCGCGCCTCCTCCTCGTCCACCGGGTGCAGCACCAGCCGGGCTGTGGAGATCGTCACGCTTCCGATCCGAGCACGAAGCAGGGTCGCTCGCTCGACGTTCTCGCATCCGGTGCCGGTGACCATGGTGGGGTGACCGCCGACGACCGCATCGAGGCCGTGCAGGCGCTCATTTCCCTGACCGACCGCGAGCGGGCCCGGCGAGCCGCGCTCGAGGTCTCCGGCCGGCTCTCCGTGGAGGAGCTGCTGCGCGCGGCCGACGGCGCCCAGCAGC
>JAKONM010000260.1 GCA_022701925.1 Microbacteriaceae bacterium | reverse complement strand
CGCTGCCGGCCGCGATGCCGGTCCACGAGCCGCCCTCCGCCTGCAGCACCGCCTCCGCCCCGCTCCACGGCCCGGCGACCAGCACCGTCGCCCCCCGCTGACGCAGGCGGGAGGCCAGGCGGGACGTCTCGCCGGGGGAGGCGCTGCGGCCCGCGGGCGGCCGCACCAGCACGACCGGCACCACCTCGGCGATCTGCGCGGTCACCGCCAGCCAGTGCTCGCCCGGGTCGGGCACGAGCACCAGCCGGTCGAGGGCGACGCCGAACCCGGCGGCGGCCTCGACGCCGAACTCGGGCACGCCGATCACGGCGCACCAGCCGCCGGCTGCGGAGGGCCCGGCCAGCAGCAGCATCGCGAGCGACAGGGAGTCGGGCACCCCGTAGGCGACGCCGGCCTTCAGCCCCCCGCCGGGCAGCAGGGGGGCGACCGCGGCCGCGGTCGGCAGCATGCGCGCGCCCAGGGTGGTCGCCTGCATGGCCGAGATCCGGGCGCGCAGCTGCGCGACCGTCTCGGACCGCAGCGCCTCACCCACCGCTCCAGTATCGAACCTGTGTTCGATTCCTGCAAACGCCCGCGCAGGGGAGTGGCGCGTGCCCGGGAAAACCCGGGCACGACGTTGCGCGCATCGTCGTCGGGGGGCGCCGTTGCGTGAAATCGGGCCGAGCATCCTCGGGATCCGATGCCTCCCCGCACTCGACGCACCATTCTGGAGCCGTCGCAGTGGAGCGGGGGACGTGTGGCAGTGGAGACGGGGACCGCGGAGCACCTGCGCACGGTGAGGACCTGGAGCGGCGCCGACGGCTTCGCCCGGTTCCGCCAGACGGGCGACTGGTCCGTGCCCGATCCGCGCGAGTTCCGCGCCGACTGGCGCGCGGTCACGATCGACGGCGTGCAGCTGGGCGAGTGGCGGTCGACCCCCGTGGCGGGATCCGGCATGGAGGCCGAGGCGGGGGCGATCCGCCTGGACGCCGTGGTCGGCGGCCGCGTGCAGTACCGCCTCGACGGCGTCGTGCAGCAGGGCGATCCGGGCTCCGTGCACCTGATGCACATGGGGCACTCGGTGCGGATCGCCGCCCAGGTGCCGATCCGCATCGCCCGCATCACGCTGTTCGAGGAGGCGATGCCGGTCTGGCTGCGCGACGCGACGCCGCTGCCGGACGGGCCCCTGCCCACGACCGCGCTGACCACCGGGTTCGTGGCGCTGCTCGACCGCCTCACCGCGGCGGTCCGGGACGACCCGGACGAGCCGCCGCTGACCACCGCCAAGGCGATCGGCGTGCTGGCGCTGGCCCTGCTGGAGGAGGCGATCCCCAGCGGGGCGAGCGGCCCGGGCGACCTGCGCGACCGCATCGTGGGGTACATCGACCGCCACCTGGGCGACAACGACCTGGGGCCCAAGCGCATCGCGGACGAGTTCGACATCAGCCTGCGGTGGGTGCACCGGGTCTTCAACCAGGGCGACGAGTCGATCGCGCGGTACATCCGCGAGCGGCGCGTGGACGCGATCGCGCACCAGCTGCGCACCGAGAAGCGGTGGGTGCGGGTGGGCGACCTGGCGTTCCGGTTCGGCTTCGCCGGCCGCGACCAGCTGACCCGCGCGTTCAAGCAGCGGTACGGGATGACCGTGAACGACTACCTGGAGCTGGCGATGCAGGGGTCCCCGCTGCCGCCGCCGTCGAGGGGCTGACCCGCCTCGCGACAGCGCGTGCACCCCGTGCGGAAGACCGTGCAGCACGGGGTGTCAGGACCAGGGCGCGAACCAATCCCAGCACGATGTCGCCAGCGCCGCGGAGGGCGGCTGGGAGGCGGTGCGGGATGCGGGTCGGTGGACGGAGACTGCTGGCGGTGATGGCCGGCGGCACGGTGCTGGTCGGCGGCGGCGTGACGACGCTGGCGGCCTGGCAGGACCAGGCGTACGACGCGGCGCCCCTGTCGCTGTCGTCCTTCAACGTGCAGCAGACGCTGGACGGCACGACGTTCAGCGAGAACGACACGGCCGGCACCGCCCTGCAGCTGGCGCTGTCGGTGAACGGCGCGCTGGGCGGGGCCCTGACGCCCGGCAACGCCACGACCGGCTGGGTCGGCCTGCGCGCCGCCCCCGGGTCCCTGGGCGGCACCGTGACCATGTCCGCGCCCGCGGTCGGCACGGACACCGCCGGGCTCGCGCCGCACCTGACCTACCAGGCGGTCGCCGGGGTCGACGCGGCGACCTGCAGGGCGGGCGGCGTGCTGCCGACGTCGGGCACGGGCATCACGGCCCTGGTCGCCGACGGGTCGTCGATGAGCGCTGCCGGCGCGACCTCGTTCGCCGTGCCGGTCGGCACCGGTGGCGCCGCCGGCACGACGGTCGGGGTCTGCATCCGGCTGAAGCTGGACGCCAGCCTGCCGCGCACCTTCAGCGCGACGGCCCTGTCCCCGGTGTGGACCTTCAGTGCCACGTCGAGCAACTGACCGGAGCGCCGGCGGGCTCGGCACGAAGGCGCTCGACGGCGCCCTGGTGGTCGTCGCGGCGATCGGACTGGTCGTCGTGCTGGCCCGGCTGGCGGGCGCCCTGCTGGGGCTGGACCTGGTGACCTTCGCCACCGGCTCCATGACGCCCGCCCATCCGCAGGGCTCGGTGGCGGTCGCGCAGCGCACGCCGCTGAAGGACCTGCGGATCGGCGACGTGGTCACGGTGGACCGCGCCGGGCGCATGCCGATCACCCACCGCGTGATCGGCATCGCCCTGCAGGGCGGCCGCGCCGAGCTGCGCCTGCGCGGCGACGCGAACCGGATGCCCGACCCGGCGCCCTACCTCGTGGACCACGTGGAGCGGGTCGTCGCCCCGCTGCCGCCGCCGCTGTGGGTGCTGCGCTGGGCGGGCACCCCGCAGGTCGGCACCGGCGCCGCGGTGCTGGCCGCGCTGGCGGTCGCCTGGGCCCTCTGGCCGCGAGCGCGGGACACCGCGGCGCCCCGGGTGGCGCCCTCGGCGTGAGGCGGGCGCGGCGCGGCGCGACCGTCGCGGTGCTGCTGGCCCTCGTGGCGGCGGTGCTGCCCGGCGCCGTGCGGCCGACGGCGGCGGCCTGGACCGACCAGGCGATGAGCGGCCCCCGGGTCGCGGTCGGATCGGACGCCTGCACCGCGACCGGCGACTACACGGGCCAGGCGTCGAGCGCGCTGCTGGCCGGCACGGTGCAGGGCGACGCGGTGGGCGCTCCGGCGGCCCTGGCACCGTCGGCGGTCGGCGAGCGGACGGACGCCGTCTCGAGCGCCCGAGCGGTCGTCACCCCGGCCGCGGCCGCCGCGGCGCTGACGGCGGGCGTCGCGCTGACGACGGCGTCCTCGTGGAACCAGTCCGCCTCGACCACCGGCACGGGCGGATCCGCGGCGGCCGCCGGGGGGACGGCCGCGGTCGGGCGGGTGGACGTCAGCGGCCTGCTCACCCGGCCACCGACGTCGGCCTCCTCGCTGCCGGGCCTGTCGGGGGTCGGGCTGGACGTCGGCGCGGTGGCCTCCTCCTCGTCGCTGAACGGCTGCGCCGCCGCCTGGGGGGACTCCGGCGTGCTCGTCCGCTCCTCGTCGGTGTCGGACCTCGGACTGCGGTTCAGCGACGCCGCGGCGACGGCGGCGCTGAGCACGGTGCAGGCGCGGGGGAGCGCTGCGGCCGCCTCCCTGACGACGCTGGCGGGCGCCTCGTCGACGACCTCGGCGATCTCGGGCGCGGTCGCGGACGGCCTGCTGGCGGCCGTGACGCAGTCGCTGACGAGCGGCACGGCCTCGCCCTCGGGCGCCACCGCCTCGGTCAGCGTCGTCACGACGCCGATCACGGCGACCGGCACGGGCGTGCAGACCGCGGGCAGGACCACCGTCGACGTCGCCTCCGGCGCGGTGGCGGTGAGCCTGCCGGTGCCGTCCGGGCCGAACGGGGACGCGCTGTCGACCGCCCGCGTCGCCGCGATCGCGACCGACGCGGGCACCGCGCTGCGGCAGCGCGCGACGGCGCTGATCACCGCGCAGGGGGCCGCGCGCGACTCGGCGACGGTGGCCGTGCACGCCTCCATCGACGTCGCCCTGGCGGGGCTCAAGGTCGCCGTGGTGAGCCTCGACGCGGCGCTGCCCGCCTCCGCCTGGGCGGCGACGCCGGGCCCGGCGCTGCAGGCCCAGGTGCAGCTGCTGGGCACGAGCGCCCTGCGGGCGGACCTCGGCACCGCCGTCACCGCAGCGCTGGCCACCACCCTGCTGCCGCGGGTGCGCGCCGCCCTGACGTCCTCGTTCCTGCAGCCGGCGCGCGACGCCGCCGCGGCCGACTCGGTCGCGGTGAGCGCCGCGGTCGACGGGGCCGCCGGGGCGCTCGGCACCGACCTGGCGGCGCTGCCCTCCGTCCTGACGGTGACCGTCGACCAGCGCGCGGCCCTGGACGCCGACTCCTGGACGGGCGCAGCGGCCGCCGGCAGCGGTGGCGTCACCGCGGTGCGGGTGCGGGTGCGCGACGCGCTCGGCACGCGCGCGGACCTGTTCCTCGGCAGCACCGCGGTCGGCCCGAACCGGCCGGCCCACCCCTGACCCGCGCACCGGCGTCCGGGCGCCTGAGTAGCCTCTGCCCGTGACCGGTGAGACGTCGGAGTTCATCACCGGGCTCTCCTGGACGGTGGCGGGGCTGCTGCTGGTCGTGGCCGTCTCCGGGCTGTCCCGCAGGGTCGGCTGGTCCGCGCCCCTGGTGCTGGTCGCGGTCGGCGTGGGCGTCGGCGCCCTGCCCTGGACGCCCGAGGTGCGGCTGGACCCGGACGTGGTGCTGGCGGGGGTGCTGCCGGCGCTGCTGTTCGCCGCGGCGCTGCAGACCTCGTTCCTGGAGGTGCGCGCCCGGGTCGACGCCGTGCTGTGGCTGTCGGTGGGCCTCGTGCTGTTCACGGTGCTGGTCGTCGGCGTCAGCACCTGGTGGCTGCTGCCCGCCGTGGGACCCGCGGTCGCCTTCGCCTTCGGCGCGATCCTCGCCCCGACCGATGCGGTCAGCGTGGGCGCGCTGACCGGCAGCGGACGGATGCCGCGGGGCCTCGGCCGGCTGCTCGAGAGCGAGGGCCTGCTGAACGACGCGACCGCGCTCGTCGCGCTGAACACCGCGGTCGGAGCCGCCGTCGCCACCAGCGGCCTGGTCGCGACCGAGGTGCTGCGCGACTTCGCCGTCGCCGTGCTGGCCGGCACGGCGGGCGGCGTGGCCGTCGCCTTCGTGATCGTGCAGGTGCGGCGTCGACTCAGGGCGCCCGTGCTCGACACCTCCCTGTCGCTCGCGACCCCCTACGTCGCCTACCTGCCGGTCGCGGCGATCGGCGGCTCCGGCTTCCTGGCCGTGGTGCTGTCGGGCATCTGGCTGGCCCACCGCGCTCCGTCGTTCCAGTCGGCGGAGTCGCGCGTGGCCGAGCGGATCAACTGGCGCACGGTGTCGTACCTGCTCGAGAACGCCGTCTTCCTGCTGATCGGCCTGCAGCTGCCCGGCATCGTCGCCGCCGCGAGCGAGGACACGACCATCGGCCTGGCGCAGGGGATCGGCATCATCGCGGGGGTGTACGCGGCGATGGTGCTGGCCCGCTTCGCCTACGTGTTCGCGCTGACGCTGCTCTACCGGGCGGGGCCCGCCCGCCTCCGGGAGCGGCGCTGGGACTGGCGCACCGCCTTCGTCATCTCCTTCGCCGGGGTGCGCGGCGTCGTGACCCTGGCCGCGGTCTTCCTGCTGCCCGACCGGCCGGGCACGGGGTTCCTGCAGCTGGCCGCCTTCGTCATCGTGGTGCTGAGCCTGCTGCAGGGCCTCGGCACCGGGCCGCTCGTGCGCCTGTTCCGGCTGCCGCTGCCGAACGCCGACCAGGACCGGCTGCAGATCCGCACGCTGATCGCGGAGGCGCAGGACGCGGCGCTGCAGCGCCTGGAGCACGAGCGCACCGACCAGGACCCGGAGGCGCTGGTGGTGAGCCTGCAGCAGAGCAGCGAGTACCGCCGCACGATCGCGGCGCCGGACGAGGACGGGCTGGCCTCCCAGCCCGACTCGTACGCCCGGCTGCGGCTGCTGATGCTCGACTCCGAGCGCCGGGCGGTGCTGCAGGCGCGGCGGGAGGGCCGCTACGAGGACACCGTGATCGAGGCGGTGCTGGGGGACTACGACTCCATCGAGGCCGCGCTGAAGCGATCGCGGCGCCGGGACCTGCCGAGCGTCGTGCCGGTGGCGCTGCACTTCCCCCGCGCCCGGACGCGGTTCCGCCGGCGCCGCTGAGACGCCCGTCGCACGGGAACGGCCCGGCCGCGCCGCCGAAGCGGTGCGACCGGGCCGTGAGCCGTCCGGTCAGGCCTGGCCGGGCTCCTCCGCCTCGGGGCCGGGGTCCGGCTCGCCCTCGCGCTCGATGTCGACCGTCTGCACGTCCTCGCCCTGCCCGCTCGACGGGTCCTCCACGTCGTTCGAGAAGGAGCCGTTCGGCAGCATCCCGGTGAGGTCCTGCTCCATGCCCTGCGGGTCGCTCATCGCTCGTCCTCCAGGTCGATCGCGTCGGCGTCCAGCTCGTTGTCCGGCAGGATCGGGCTCGCCTCGGTCGGCGCCCCGCCGGTGGGGCCGTCGTTGCCGTCGCCCTCGCCGGGCAGCACCGTCTCGCCCGCCACCGCGTCGTTCGTCACCGTCTGCGCGGACTCCGCCGCCAGCGCGGCCAGATCGCCCGCGGCGAAGTCGGCCGCCCCGTCGTCGCCGTCGGGCAGCTGCGCCGACGACGCCAGGTCGTCCCCGCCGCCGGTCACGCCCGTGATGGGATCCGCCGCACCGACACCGGCGGCCTCGTCTCGCTCGTCGCTCATGCCCGCAGGGTAGGCGCGTCCGTCTGGATGCGGACCGCTCGGCGGCGGTGCGGGGGCTGGGAGAGGTCCGGACGGCCGGTCCTCGCGCCCGTCGCCCGATCAGGCGTCGGTGCGCACCAGCAGGTCGTGCTGCTCGACCGCGGCCAGCGCCAGGGTGCGGTAGCCCTGCGACTCGAAGAAGACGGTGATGCGGTCGTCCTCCACGCTCATCACCCGGCCCTCGCCCCAGGCGGAGTGCTCCACCGTCGCGTCCACGGGGAAGGGCACGTCCTCGTCGTCGGTCGACCGCGACTCGGCGACCCGCTGGGCGGAGCCCTCCTCGCAGGTGTCGCAGCTGCCGCAGGGCCCGCTGGTCTCGTCGCCGAAGTAGGCGAGCAGGAACTGCCGGCGGCAGCCGCGGGTCTCCGCGTACTGACGCATCATCGCCAGGCGGGAGGCGTCGATGCGCTGCCGCGACTCCGCGGCCTCGAGCGCGGCGTCCGCCGCGACGCTCGCGTTCGACTCGGTCAGCCGCAGCTCCCGACCGTCCATCTCCGCGACGCCCGCGTCGACCAGCAGGTCCGCCAGCACCGTCGCCCGGCGCACGGAGATCTCCAGCACCCCCGCGATCTCCTTCAGCGACCCGCGCCCGTTCGCTGCGGCCACGAACCGCTCCAGCGCCTTGCGCTTGGGCTTCGTCGTGCCGAAGAACTTGCGCAGGCCCAGGTCCTCCTCGCGGTAGTGCAGCTTGGCGGCGGCGGGGTCGCCGTCGCGGCCGGCGCGGCCCAGCTCCTGGTAGTACTCGTCCAGCGACTCCGTGATCGCGGCGTGCACCACGAACCGCACGTCCGACTTGTCGATGCCCATGCCGAAGGCGCTGGTCGCCACCACCACGTCGACCTCGCCGTCGTGGAAGGCGGCGTGCATCTCGCGCCGCCGCTTGGCGGGCAGGCCGCCGTGGTAGGCCTCGGCGCGCATCCCGCGCAGGCGCAGCTCCTCCGCGAAGACCTCGGTGGCCTTCTTCGTCGCCACGTACAGCAGGCCCGGCTTGGCCAGCGACTCCACGTCGTCCAGCACGGCCGCGACCTTGTCGGACTCCTGCTCGTGGCGCTGCACAGCCAGGTGGATGTTCGGGCGGTCGAAGCCGTGCGTCAGCACGTGCGCGTCGGGCATGCCCAGGCGCTGCAGCACCTCTTCGCGCACCGGCCGCGACCCGGTGGCCGTGAGGGCCAGCACCGGGGGACGGCCCGCCTCCCCCCCGATGCGGCCCACGACCTCGCCCAGACGCAGGTAGTCGGGCCGGAAGTCGTGGCCCCAACTGGAGACGCAGTGGGCCTCGTCGACGACGAACAGGTCCACGTCGGCCGCCGCCAGCCGCTCGACGACCTCGTCGTTCGCCAGCTGCTCCGGCGCCAGGAACAGGTAGCCGAGGGTGCCGTCCTCCACCTGCTCCCAGGTGCGCGCGGCCTTCGCCGCCGACACCGTCGAGTTCAGGATCGCGGCCGGTCGCGCGCCCCGACGGTCGGCCAGCCCCGCGACCTGGTCGGCCTGCAGCGCGATCAGGGGCGAGACGACGATCGTCAGCCCGGGCAGCAGGGCGCCCGCCAGCTGGTAGACCGCGCTCTTGCCGTAGCCCGTCGGCATGACGCCCAGCACGTCGTCGCCGGCCAGCACGTCCGCGACCGCGCGGGCGATGCCGGGCCGTACCGGGTCCCACCCGAAGACCTCGCGGGCCACGCGCTCGATGTCGCGGCCGCTGCTGCCGCCGACGACGAGTCCGCGGCCGTCCTCGATCTCCGTCTCGATGATCGTCATGCCGGTGAGCATGGCGTCTCGACCTCTGAGAGGCGCCGGAGATTCAGTCGACGGGGGCGTGAGCGCGCGCTGAGCGCCGGGCGAGTCCAGTCCGCGCGCGGCCGTCCAGCCCCGCCCAGCGGGAGAGCCCGGACGAGGTCGACTCGTCCTGCTGTCGTGCTCCACCCGCGCCGGGGGGCGGCACCGCGCGCGCCGGGCCGCCACCGCTGCGGGCGGGTCAGCTCACGTGGACCATCGGGCGGCGGCGCACGTCGGGCTCCGTCTCGCGCAGCACCTCCCGGGTCACCGGGGCGACCTCGCCCTCGCCGGACACCAGGAACCGGAACATGTTCGAGATCGGGTTGCCCTCCGTCCACTCGAAGTAGACGTGGGGCACGATGCCGGTCAGGTTGCGCACCTGCAGCAGCACGGTCGCGATCGTGTTCGGCACGTTGCCGCTCCTGATCTCCAGCACGCGGAAGCCGTGCCGCACGACGCCGCGCACCACCAGGTCCTCCTCGAAGTCGGACGAGTCGGTCTTCACGACCTCCAGGAAGGTGATCGCGGCCCGGCCGGGGATGTGGCTGTCGCGCCGCTCCTCCTTCGCCTTCGCGCGGTACTCCTCGGCGTCGCGGGTGTCGGGCTCGTTGGCCACCAGGTGCACCTCGCCGAAGTGCTCCGCCTCCTTGAGGAACGACAGGGCCTGGTCGTCGAAGGTCACGCTGGTCGCGCGCACCTCGAACGACCGGCGCAGCCGGGAGATCAGCGACACGATCAGGATGCCGACGATGAAGAACAGGGCGATGCGCAGGCCGTCGGGCCGCTGCTCCACGTTGACGACCAGGGTGTAGGCCAGGATCAGCGCCACCAGGGCGAATCCCGCGAACCGCTTCCACTGGCGCTTCCGACGTGCGGAGAGGGTCACCGCGACGGCGGCGGAGGTGATCAGCACCAGCACCCCGGTCGCATAGGCGCCGCCCTGCTCGTCCACGGAGGCGTTGAAGCCGAAGGTCACCACGATCGCGATCAGGGTGAAGACGATCACGAGCGGCCGCACGGCCCGCGCCCACGTGGGCGCCATGCCGTAGCGCGGCAGGTACCGGGGGACGATGTTCAGCAGCCCCGCCATCGCGGAGGCGCCCGCGAACCACAGGATCGCGATCGTGGAGGCGTCGTAGGCGGTCGCGAAGACCGGCCCCAGGTGCTCGTGGGCCAGGAATGCGAGCGCGCGGCCGTTGGCCTCGCCGCCCGGCTGGAACTCCTCCGCGGGGATCAGCAGCGTGGTCACGATGCTGCTGGTGACCAGGAAGACGCTCATCGTCACCGCGGCGAACGTCAGCAGGTTCTTGGCCCCGGCGATGCGGCGCTCGGGGCGCTGTCCGGGCTGCTCCGCCTCGCCCTTGATCTGCGGGATCACGGTGACGCCGGTCTCGAAGCCGCTGAGTCCCAGCGCCAGCTGCGGGAACACGAACAGCGCGACCGCCAGCACGCCCAGCGGGCTGCCGCCGCCCTGCCGCAGCATCGCCTGGCCCCACTGCCCGAACAGCTCCGGCTGCCCGGCGATCAGGATGAAGGAGTTCGCGATCACCACCGCGTTCAGGCCCAGGTACACGATGACGAGGACCACGGCGATGCCGATCGCCTCCTGGAAGCCGCGCAGGAACACGGCGCCGAGCAGCAGGATCAGCAGCAGCGTGATGGGCAGGTGGGCCGCCTCGAACGACGCGGGGACCAGGGGGTTGGCGACGGCGTGCTCCGCCGCGTCCGCCGCCGACAGCGTGATGGTGATGATGAAGGCGGTGCCGGCGAACCCCAGCAGCACCAGCACGAACAGCTTGCCGGCCCACCAGGGCAGCAGCTTCTCGAGCATGGCGACCGAGCCCTCGCCGCGGAAGCTCTCGCTGGCGACCCGGCGGTAGACGGGCAGCGCGCCGAACAGCGTCAGCGCCACCAGCACCAGCGTCGCGATCGGCGAGATCGCGCCCGCGGCCAGCGCCGCGATCGCCGGCTGGTAGCCGAGCGTCGAGAAGTAGTCGACGCCGGTGAGGCACATCACCCGGATCCAGGAGTGCTTCTTCTCGACCTTCCCGTGCGGCCCCTGGTGGCTGCCGGCCGACTCGGCGCCCTGCAGCGCCCAGCGCGAGAAGCGGCCGCCCCGTCGGCGCGCGGGAGCGCAGGCGTTCGGCACGGCCCGCTGGTCGGGCAGCCCCTCCTCGCCGGTCGCCCATCCGGAGGGGTCGATCGAGCCGGTGTCCGAGGTGGTGTCCGTCATCCCGTTCTCCGAGCTCGAGGGCGCACGCGGTCAGGCGGCGGGCAAGTGTACGGCTGCGGCCGCGCCGTCGCGGCGCTGCTCGGCCACCCCGATCAGGGCCCACCCGACGGCGAGCACCGCCATCGTCGCCACGCCGCGCACGCCCATGATGTGGCTGGTCAGGAACGAGGTGCCGCCGATCAGCACCAGCGCGCCCCCGGGCACCAGCAGGCGGCGCGGCAGGTCGCGGGCCGCCACCAGGGCCACGGCGGAGGCGGCCAGCAGCGCCGCCGCAGCGGGGATGCCGAACGCGTTCGCCAGCGGGTACAGCACGGATCCGGCGGCGGTGCCGCGCTGCAGCAGCACCCCGTTGACGATGCCCGCGATCACGTCGAGCGCCGTGTAGCCGGCCGCGTAGGCGTATGCGAGCAGGCCCGCCGCCAGCGCGACCCCGCGACCGCGGCCGCGCGCGGTCAGCCACGGCCCCAGGCCCAGCAGCGGGAAGAGCACCAGCCCCGCCACGTGCACGGCGGTCCAGCGCACCGGGTCCTCCGCCGCCTGCACCGGGTGGAGGAGGCCGAGCACCGCCAGCGCCGCGGGCGGCAGGGCGAGGGCGAGGGGGCGGGCGGCGCGCACGGGGGCGAGGGTACCGAGCGGCCGCGGCGGATACTGGCCCGGTGAGCGCTCCCGGCATCGACGTCCGTCCCGACGCCGCGCTGCAGCGCCGGCTGCTGGCCGCGGCGGTGCTCGCCTCCTTCGTCTCGTTCCTCGACGCCTCCATCACCAACATCGCGCTGCCCGCGATCGACCGCGAGCTGGGCGGCGGGGTCGCGACGCAGCAGTGGGTGGTCGACGGCTACCTGCTGACGCTGTCCGCCTTCATCCTGCTGGCGGGCGCCGTGTCCGACGCCGTCGGCCGCCTGCGCGTGCTGCGGATCGCCCTCGTCGCGTTCGTCGCGACCAGCCTGCTCTGCGCGCTGGCGCCCACCGCCGGGTTCCTGGTGGGCGCCCGGGTGCTGCAGGGCGTCGCGGGCGCGTTCCTGGTGCCGGGGTCGCTCTCCCTGATCATCGCGGTGTTCGAGGGGCGGGCGCAGGCGAAGGCGATCGGCACCTGGACCGGCTGGACCAGCGTCTCCGCGCTCTTCGGCCCGATCGCGGGCGGGCTGCTGGTGGACGGGCTGGGGTGGCGCAGCGTCTTCGTGATCGGCCTGCTGCCCGCGGCCGCGGCGATGCTGCTGCTCGGCCGCATCGGCGACGGGACCCTGCCGGAGCACCGCCAGCGCATCGACGTGGTCGCCGCGGTGCTCGCCGCACTGGGGCTCGGCGGACTGACCGTCGGGCTGATCGAGCTGGGGGCGGGCGCCGACGCGGTGCTGCCGCCGGTCGTGGCCCTGCCGCTGCTGATCGCCGGCCTGGCCCTGCTGGCGGGCTTCCTGCTGCAGAACGCCCGCACCGCCGCGCCGCTGGTGCCCCCGCGGCTGTTCGCCGCCCGGAACTTCGCCTGGGGCAACCTCTCCACGTTCTTCGTCTACGGCGCGCTGGGCCTCGCGTCGCTGGTGCCCGCGCTCTACCTGCAGCAGGTGCTGCGCCTGTCCGCGTCGCTCGCCGCACTGATCAGCCTGCCCGCGACCGTGCTGATGGTGCTGCTGTCCGGGCGCTTCGGCGCGCTCGCCGGCCGCTTCGGCGCCCGGCGGTTCATGACGGCGGGTCCGCTGATCGCAGCGGCGGGCGCGCTGCTCAACTCGCTCGTGCGCGACCCCGCGACGGCCCTGTGGCTGATCGTGCCCGCCATCGTGCTGACCGGGCTCGGCCTGTCGATCACCGTCGCGCCGCTGACGGCCGCGGTGCTGGGTGCGGTGCCGCCGGAGTCGAGCGGCATCGGCTCGGCCGTGAACAACGCCGTGTCCCGCGTCGCCGGGCTGCTGACGGTCGCCTGCGCGGGCTGGATCCTGGGCGGCGCGGTGACCACGGGCGGCTTCGTGCGCTCGGCGGTCGTCACGGCGGTGCTGCTGGTGATCGGCGCGGCGGCGGCGTTCGTCGGCATCCGCGGCCGCGTCGGGCAGGCCGCGGAGGACTGATCGGGACGCAGCGCTGGTCGCCACCGGTCCTGCGCCGGCTCCGCGGGCCTGCGGCCGCGCCGCTCAGCCGCGGAGGCGGCGAAGGCTGCGCCGCGCCACGGCGAGCAGCCCGCCCAGTCGCCGGTCGCCCCGGGCGGACAGCCGGCCGAGCGCGTAGGCGTTGCCGCCCCGCTCCGAGATCCGCCGGGACGCCTCGGGCAGCCGGGCCAGCAGCAGCGCCAGGTCGCGGTGCGCGCCCAGCGCCTCCTGCACCCCGTTCGCCCGCCGGGCCGTGCGCAGCAGGCCCTCGCGGCGCAGCAGACCCGCCGACGACAGCTCCTCCACCACCATGCGCGCGCGCTTCGCCGCCTTGCGCACGTCGTGCAGGGCCTCGAGGTCGTGGTCGTCGGCCTTCCGCGCCTTCCGCCGCGCGCGGCGGACCTCCTGCTCCGCCAGCGCCTCCAGCAGGCGCTTCGGCTCACCCGCGCGCGGACCGTCGGGCCCCTCCGCGACGAACCGGTCGAGCAGGGCGTAGGCCTCCAGCGCCTCGGGGGCCAGCATCGCCTCGACCGCGCTCGCCGTCAGCGCCTCCACTCGCCCGCGCGGCCCGTCGATCAGCTCGGCGCGCACGTCGGTCAGCCCGGGCAGGTCGTCCGACACCCGGCGCAGCAGCGCCTCGGCGGCGTCGGCGGCCACCAGCGGGTCGCGGGCCTCGCCGAGCGCCGTCGCCAGCGCGCCGAGCCGCTCGCGCAGGTCGTCGCCGCGCGGGCCCGCCACCGGGCGCAGGGAGAGCAGGGAGCGCAGCCGCCGGATCGTCCTGCGCAGGCCGTGCACGGCGGAGCCGTCCGGGTCCCCGTGCACCAGCAGCCCCAGCAGGCGGCGGTGCAGCTCCTCCGCCAGCGGCGCGACCATCGCGGCCAGATGCCCGCCCGCGCGGCGGGGCCGGGGGGATGCCGTCCAGCCGCCGCCCAGCGCCTGCGCCAGCTTCGCCGGGCTCGCCGAGCGGGTCGCCCCGGCCGCCAGCAGCAGCGCGTCCACCCGGGCCAGCGCGGCGTCGTCGCGGGCGGCGTCGCCCACGCGCTCCGCCTCCCACTCCCGCCACGTGCGCTCCCGGTCCGCGTCCACGTCGACCGCGTGCACCGCGTCGTCGACGACCTCCACGCGCCCGCCGTCGTCGGTCGTCACCAGCACGCCGCGGCGCTCGGTGACGATGCGGGCGATCGGCTGCAGCGCACGCCCGCGCACGCGGCTGCGCAGCAGGCGCTCGAAGGCGTCCGGCAGGCGGTCCGGATCGTGCACGTCGACGGGCGCGTGCAGCTCGATGCGGCCGGCCTCCGCGGCGAGCTTGACGTGCCAGCCCGCGTCGTGCCCGCCCGTGCGACGGCGCACCGCGATGCGGGCGGCCAGCAGGGCGCGGTCGGCGGTGTCCACGTACACCGCCTCCAGGTGCGCATCCGGCTGGGCCTCGGCCGACGCGATCCCCGGCGCGACCGCCAGGTCCGGCATGGCGACGCCGTCCCGCACCGCGTACTTCAGCTCCACCTCGGTCGACGTCGAGACGCTCACCCCGACCAGTGTTCCGGGAAGGTCCTGGGGCTCCGCCCGGTTCAGGTCCTGAGCAGGACGCGCTCGGGAGGCCGGCGTAGCGTCCGCGCCCGATCGACCTCTGGAGGACTCGCATGAGCGCACTCGACTTCGGCCCCGTGGTGCTGGGCGGCAACGTGTTCGGCTGGACGGCGGACCGCGACGCGTCGTTCGCCGTGCTCGACGCCTTCGTCGACGGCGGCGGCCGGGCCGTCGACACGGCGGACGTCTACTCCGCGTGGATCCCGGGCAACTCCGGCGGCGAGTCCGAGACGATCGTGGGGGAGTGGCTGGCCTCCCGCGGACGCCGCGACGACGTGGTGCTGATGACGAAGGTGGGCTTCGCCCGCGACCGGCCGGGGCTCGCCGCCGCCAACGTGCGGGCCGCGGTCGACGACTCGCTGCGGCGCCTCGGCACCGACTCCGTCGACGTCTACTTCGCGCACACCGACGACCAGGACGTGCCCCAGGAGGAGTCCCTGGGCGCCTTCGACGAGCTGGTGAAGGCCGGCAAGGTGCGGGAGGTCGGCGCCTCCAACTTCTCCGCGGCCCGGCTGCGGTCGGCCGCCGCGGTCGCGCAGCGGGAGGGGCTGACGCCCGTCACCGTCGCGCAGGACAAGTGGAGCCTGGTGGAGCGGGGGATCGAGCAGGACCTGGTGCCGGCGCTCGAGGAGCTGGGCATCGCCCAGACCCCCTACTCCTCGCTCGCGAGCGGCTTCCTGAGCGGCAAGTACGCCCCCGGCCAGCACGTCGACTCGGCCCGCGCCGGCAGCGCGGGCGCGTACCTGGAGGACCCGCGCGCGGTCGCGGCGCTCGATGCCGCCCGCGACGTCGCCGCCGACCAGGACGTGCCGGTCTCCGCGGTCGCCCTGGCCTGGCTGCGCGCGCAGCGCACGGTCGCCGCGCCGATCGCCAGCGCGCGCACCGTCGAGCAGGTGCCCGGCCTGCTCGCGGCGGCCCGCGTGCGCTTCACGCCGCAGCAGCTCGAGCTGCTGTCCGCGGCGACGGAGCCGGTCGGCGGCTGACGTGGGACGGGACCGCACCCCGGCCGCGGAGCCGGAGGAGAAGACCTGCGCCTCCTGCGGGCGGCGCATCGAGTGGCGCGCCAAGTGGGCGCGCGACTGGGACCGGGTGAAGTACTGCAGCGACGCCTGCCGCCGGCACGGGGTCACCGAGCAGGACCGGGCGCTGGAGCACGGCATCCTCGACGCGCTGCAGCACCGGGCGCGCGGCGCCACGATCTGCCCCTCGGAGGTGGCCCGCGCCCAGGCGGAGGAGTGGCAGCCCTTGATGGAGCCGATCCGCCGCGCCGCCCGGCGGCTGGTCGCGGCCGGCGACGTCGAGATCCTGCAGGGCGGCCGCGTGGTCGACCCCTCGACCGCGAAGGGCCCGATCCGCATCCGCCGCACCGGCTGATCAGCGGATCCGCAGCGTCCCCGGCGGCGCCCCGTTCGCGGGGCGCCCGGTCTGGGGCGACGTCCCTCCTGGGCGCGGCGCCGTCCGAGCCGCATCCTGGCCCCTCGGCACCTTCCGGGGGGAACAGCATGACCACGATCGAGCAGCGGGCGGCGTCCCCGCTGGACGGCGACCAGGACGGCTCGTTCCGTCGCAGCGTCTGGACGGCGGTCGGCGTCTTCGCCGCGCTGGTCGTGGCGTTCTGGTTCTTCTGGCCCGCGGGCGTGGTGCTGGGGCTCGCCGCCGGGGTGCTCGTCACGGTGCGCTTCGGGCAGCACATGCACGCCGCCGCGCAGGACGTGCCGGTGGCCGACGGGTTGACGATCGAGGACGACGAGCTGTGGCAGGAGTTCCGCCGCCTGCGCGTGCGCCTGGGCGACGACTTCGCCGACTTCAGCCGCGCGGCGATCGTCGTCACCCGCCGGCAGTCCGCCTCGACCGCGGTGCTGCGCTCCGACCTCGGCGCCTCCACGGGGCAGGCCCAGCACCTGCTGCAGCTGCTGGAGCGGGAGGGCTTCGTCAGCCCCGCCCGCGGCGCGCAGCCCCGCCTCGTGCGCGTGGGCCGCGAGCAGGCGGTGCTGCTGCAGGAGCTGCTGCACGCCTGATCGACGCGCGCTGCACAGGCGCTGCACAACGATTCGATGACGACGCGCCGGGCAGCCGGAGGATCTGCTGAGGATGCTCGCGCCGCTGCACCCGGATCTGGAGAATGGTCGGGACGCCGTGGCAGGACGCCGCGGCACCCGCCGACGACGCCGCCCCCGTCCGGCGGCGCCCGGCGGCCCGCCCGCCGATCCACGAGGTCCGTCCGTGCCTGCTCTGCCCACCACCCCGCCCGTCGGTCCGCGTCGAGCCCTGCTGGTCTCGGCGGTCGGCGTCGTCGTCATCGCCCTCGCCCTGTACGTCTTCTGGCCGGTCGGGGTGGTGCTGGGCCTCGCCCTGGGCCTCGTGATCGTGCTGTCGCTCGGCCGCCAGGAGGCCCGCGCCGCCCTCGCCGCACCGCAGGCCGACCTGTTCGACGTCTTCGCTCCGCTGGGCGTCGCTCCCGAGCCG
>JAKONM010000239.1 GCA_022701925.1 Microbacteriaceae bacterium | reverse complement strand
CATGGGGACCCTGACACGCATTGCTCGTGTAGAGCAGCAGGGTCGCTCGTGACCGGGCATCCCTCACTGAAATATTGGGGCTCACAAGGCGTCTCAGTAGCCTCGATCGTGACACTGATCGAGGGGGACACCTATGGCGCCACGTCGACGAGCGCAGCGACCGCACGCGGGGCAGGGCGGCTTCGTTCTGTGGGGGCTCTCCGAGCAGCAGGCCGACGCGACCATCGAGCAGGCGCGTTCCGCGCCGCCGTCCCCGGTCGAACAGCAGCTGGTCGACGGGCAGCTGGACTTCAACTTCGACGACTACACGGAGGTTCGTGATGAACCGGTACGGGATGCTCGCACGCGAGCACTGGACGAAGCACGCCCCGAGCAGGGTGGCGCAGCTGGAGAACCCGGACGAGTACTTCGAGAGCCTGGGGGAGCAGGTAGCGGAGCGGGTGGAGACGCTGGCGAGGCTCCTCGAGGACGAGCACAGCCCGTCCCCGGACTACCTCAATCAGGTGGGGCGGCTGAACGCGATTCGCCGACAGGCCGAGGAAGTGGCTCTGAACGACCTGGTGTGGTTGACGTTCGACCAGGTGGAGTACGACGAGGTGGAAGCGGCGTCGCAGGAGCTGGGGGAGCTTCCCGATCGGGCGGAGCTCGAGCGGCAGATCCGGTACCTGCAGGAGGATCAGAGCGACCCGGATTCGGCGTTGCTGACGGCGGTGTACGAGGAACGTCTGGCGCAGATGCAGCAGGCGCTGGCGCGGATCGTGGAACTGGAAGCGAAGATCCCCGAGGGGTACTGAGCTTCCGTCCTGGCGCGCAGGACGACCTCGCCCCCTCGGGGGCCAAGGCCCGATTCCAGGCCAACATCGCCGCCATCCAGACCGTCCGTGCGCTCGAGGCGGAGCGAAGGCCGGCTACCGCCGATGAGCAGGCGGTGCTCGCCCGGTGGTCGAGTTGGGGTGCCATCCCCGAGGTGTTCGATGAGCGTCGGGACGACTGGGCGCGAGAGCGCGAGCAGCTGCAGAGCGCCTTGACGGACGCGGAGTTCACCGCCGCGCGGCGCACCACGATCAACGCGCACTACACCGACCCCGCCTACGTCGAGGCGATGTGGTCGGCGATGCAGCGCCTCGGTTTCGAGGGTGGGCGGGTGCTGGAACCGGGAAGCGGCGCGGGCACTTTCATGGGCATGGCCCCTGACAGCGCGGAGATGACGGGTGTCGAGTTGGACCCGCTCACCGCGGCGATTTCGCGGGCGCTATACCCCGCCGCGGAGGTGCGGACTGAATCGTTCGCCGACACGCGGCTCCCGCGAGGGTCGTTCGACGCCGCGATCGGCAACGTACCGTTCGCCGACCTCGCGCTGCACGATTCCACGCACAACCGTGGCGGGCACTCGATGCACAACCACTTCATCATCAAGTCGCTGGCCCTCACCCGCCCCGGCGGTCTCGTGGCCGTGCTGACCAGCCGGTACACCCTTGACGCGCAGAACCCCGCCGCCCGGCGCGAGATGAGCGACCTGGCCGACCTGGTCGGCGCCGTGCGCCTGCCGACCGGTGCTCACCGACGCGCAGCGGGCACAGAAGCCGTCACGGACCTTCTGATCCTGCGTCGACGAGAAACCGGCGCCGAGCCAATCGATGCGACCTGGGAAAGTGTCACCCCGCGGATGATCGACGGGGAGAAGATCCACGTCAACTCCTACTTCGACAACCGCCCAGACCACATCCTCGGCACGCTCGAGGTGGGAACCGGCATCCATGGGTCGACCACGCTGCAGGTTCGTGGAGATCTCGCGACAGCGGCCGCGCAGCTGGACGCCGCCCTCATCGACATCACCACAAGTGGTGTCGAGCGGGGCCTCACCATGGCCGCGCCCACCGCCGCCGTCATAACAGAACGTGAGACGCGCGTGGAGGCCGACCCCGCGCTGTGGGACGGCACAATCGTCGACCAGGGCGGGGGAGCGTTCGCCACGGTCGCAGACGGCGCTCTGACGCCGCTGAAAGTGCCCCGCACGCAGGCCCGTGAACTCTCGGCGCTGCTGGGGCTTCGTGACCAGGCGCGAGCGCTGGTCACGAGCGAAGCGCGCGAATCAGAGGACACCGACGAGCTCGTGGCGCAGCGCCAGGCGCTGCTTGCCGACTATCGCGCCTACGTCGATGCCTACGGTCCCATCAACAGGTTCACCGAACGGTCGACCGGTCGCACCGACTCTGAGACCGGAGACGAGATCCTCGCGCGCATTATGCCGAAGGCGGTCAGTCTCATGCGAGACGACCCCTTCGCAGCGCTCACGATGGCGCTGGAACGCTTCGACGAGCAGACCCGCACCGCCGTACCCGCCACACTCCTGACAGAGCGTGTCGTGGCACCCCGCTACATCGCCCAGGGGGCCGAGACCGCACAGGACGCGCTCGCGCTCAGCCTGGACCGCACCGGCGCCGCTGACCTCGCCGCGATCGCCGATCTGCTCGGCGTCGACGAGGCTGCCGCCCGCGACCAGCTCGGAACCCTCGTCTACGACGACCCGGCATCCGGTGGCATCGTGCCGGCACCCGAGTACCTGTCGGGAAACGTCCGCACAAAGCTGGATGAGGCGATCGCCGCGGCCGAGACGAACCCCGCATTCGGGGTCAACGTCGCGGCGCTGCGCGAGGTGCTGCCCGAACCCGTCGGCATGGAAGAGATCGAGCCGCGCCTCGGTGCCGTGTGGATCGACGCCTCCACACACCAGGCGTTCTTGCGCGAGATTCTGCAGGACAACACCGTCACGGTGGAAAACCTTCTCCCCGGCAAGTGGGACGTCCGCGGCCAACGGTGGGGCATCCGCGCCACCAACGAGTGGGGCACGGATCGGCGCCCCGCGACCGACATCGCCGCGGCGCTCATGGAGCAGCGCAACCTCATCGTGCACGACACGGTCAAGGACGCCGACGGCCGCGAGCGGCAGATCCCCAACGCGGTCGAGACGGAAGCCGCGCAGGAGAAGGGACAGGCGCTGCAGGCACGGTTCGCGGAGTGGGTGTGGGAAGAACCCGAGCGGGCGGGCCGATTGCACGAGGAGTACAACCGCCGCTTCAACAGCCTCGTCCTGCGCGACTACTCAGCAGCCGGTGACCACCTGACCCTTCCGGGACTTGCCAGCAGCTTCACGCCGCGCCCGCACCAGCGGGGCGCCGTGGCGCGCATGATCGCCGAGCCGGCGGTGGGCTTGTTCCACCAGGTGGGTGCAGGCAAGACCGCGGAGATGGTCATGGGGACCATGGAGCTCAAGCGCATGGGTATGGTCAACAAGCCCGTCGTGGTGCTGCCCAACCACATGCTCGAGCAGTTCTCCCGCGAGTGGCTGCAGATGTATCCGCAGGCCAAGATCCTCGCGGCCTCCACCGCGGATCTCGCCGGGGACAAGCGACGTCGTTTCGTCGCGCGCGCCGCGGCGAACGACTGGGATGCCGTGCTGATGACGCAGAGCGCGTTCAAAACGATTCCCCTCTCACCGCAGTTCGAGGCGGACTACATCCAGGCCCAGACCGACCAACTTCGCGCGGCTCTCGCGGACGCGCAGGGCGAGGACGCCAAGTCGATCAAACAGATCGAAAAGGCCATCCTCCGCGCCGAAGAGTCGTACCGCGCCAAAGCGGATATCCCTCGCGACCCCGGCCTGGAGTTCGAGAGCACAGGCATTGACTACGTCGTCGTCGACGAGATGCATATGTACAAGAACCTCACCGTCGTGTCGAACATCCAGGACGCGGGCAAGGTCGGTTCCAAGCAGGCCACCGATCTGCACATGAAGCTCGAGTACCTGCGCAGCAAACACGGCGATCGCGTCGTCACCGCGGCGACCGCGACACCGTTGGCCAACTCGGTCACCGAGGCATACGTCATGCAGCGGTATCTGCGACCTGACCTTCTGGAAGAGGCTGGGATCACCTCCTTCGACGGCTGGGCCGCAACGTTCGGAGAACAGGTCACCGAGCTGGAGATGGGGCCCGCAGGCGACTTCCGCGTGAAGACCCGCTTCGCCAAGTTCCAGAACGTGCCCGAGATGCTGCGCATGTGGCACGTGTTCGCCGACGTGAAGACGGCGGAAGATCTGAACCTCCCCACCCCCGATATCGCCGCGCGCGCCAGCGACGGGGAGCGAGCTCACGCCACGGTCGTGATCCCGCCGTCGCCCGCAATGCAGGAGTACATCGGCGAGATCGCCGACCGCGCCGAACGAGTGCGCGCCAAGATGGTGTCTCCCACCGAAGACAACATGCTGAAGATCTCGGGCGACGGTCGCGCAGCCGCCCTCGATATGCGACTCGCGCGCCCCGGCGCCGAGCCGGACGGACTCGGCAAACTCGACTACGTCGCCGACCGTGTGGCAGAGCACTGGCGCAACGAACGCGACCTCGTTTTCACCGACAACACGACCCGCGAACCGTCACCCATCACGGGCGGGTTGCAACTGGTTTTCTGCGACCAAAGCACGCCCGCCGCGGGACGCTGGAACGCATACGACGAACTGCGGACCAAGCTCACCGAGCGTGGTCTTCCCGCTGACTCAATCCGGTTCATCCACGAGGCGAAGAACGACGCCGAGAAGGGCCGGCTGTTCGCCGCCGCCCGCAGCGGCCACGTCGCCGTGCTCATCGGGTCCACCGGGAAGATGGGCGTCGGAACGAACGTGCAGGACCGCATCACGGCCATGCACCACGTCGACTGCCCCTGGCGACCGAGCGATCTCGAGCAACGCGACGGACGCGGCATTCGCCAGGGGAACCAGAACAACGAGGTGGCGATTTACCGGTACGTCGTCGAGCGCAGCTTCGACGCCTACTCGTACCAAACGGTCGAGCGGAAAGCGAAGTTCATTAACCAGATCATGCGCGGCCGGTTGGACTCGCGCGAGATCGAGGACATCGGAGAATCCGCCATGAGCGCGTCCGAAGCGAAAGCGCTCGCCTCGGGCAACCCGCTCATCTTGGAGAAGGCTCAGGCCGACCAGGCGCTGCAGAAACTCCGTCGCCAGGAGACAGCGCACCACCGCGCACAATCGTCGCTCAGCGCACGGCGCAACAGCGCCGTGAAAGAGATCGACACCAGCACACAGGTGGTCGCCGAACTGCGCGACGCGCTCGCCCGCTCGACCGATGTCAGCGGCGACAAATTCCAGATCGAGATTCGCGACCAGCTCTACACGAGCCGGTCTGATGCAGCCGAAGCGCTGGGAGCGTGGGCGCACCAGCGCGGGCTGCAATACTCCACCGCGATCCCCATTCCCGAGCGGATCGGGTCCATTGGTGGGCACGACATCACCGCACACACGGAGCGCCAGTACATCGCGACGACCGGCGGCAAGAACGTTCTCCGTCTCAGCCTTGATGATGCTGCAGGCATCGGCGTGACGGTCGATCCTGCCGAGGTTTTGCGCAACAACATCGGGACGATGGTGCAGCTCGGTAACCGTATCGAGGGCATCCCTAGTGTCATCGCCGAACACGAGCGTCGCATCGCAGACGCGCACGCCGTTATCGAGCAAGCGGAGGCGCGCCTCGGTGCGCCTTTCGCTCACGCCGACGAACTCGCCGCCGCTCACGAGCGTGTGCAGAAGCTCGCGGAACAGCTC
>JAKONM010000208.1 GCA_022701925.1 Microbacteriaceae bacterium | reverse complement strand
CCCGGTCGGCAACACCGGCCCGGCCGTCGACCAGATCGACAAGGCGAAGAGCGTCTGCGGTCGCTGCACCGTCACCGAGACCTGCTTGCAGTACGCCCTCGAGACCAGCCAGGACTCGGGCGTCTGGGGCGGCCTCTCCGAGGACGAGCGCCGCGCGCTGAAGCGTCGCGCCGCCCGCGCCCGCCGCTCGGCCTGACCTGCGCACGAAGGGGCCCGGCCGTCCGGCCGGGCCCCTTCGTCGTACCTGCGGCTGCGGGGGCGATCAGTCGTTGAAGTTGAACGGCACCGCGATCGTCACCTCGGTGCCCCGACCCGACATCGTGTGCCAGTCGATCAGCCCGCCGAGCTCGCCCTCGATCAGCGTGCGCACGATCTGCGTCCCGAGGCCCGAGCCCACCTTGCCCTCCGGCAGGCCGGCGCCGTTGTCCCGCACCGAGACCGTCAGGCCCTCGTTCGCCCGGTGCGCGGTGATCACGACGGTGCCCTCCCGGCCCGCCAACCCGTGCTCGACGGCGTTCGTCACCAGCTCGGTCAGCGCCAGCGCCAGGGGCGTCGCGTAGTCGCTCGGCAGCACCCCGAACGCGCCCCGCTTCATCGGGTGCACGCGGGTGTGGTGCGTCGAGGCGACCTCGGTGATCAGCATCAGCACCCGGTCGAAGACGGTGTCGAAGTCGACCGTCTGATTCAGCCCCTGGCTCAGGGTGTCGTGGACGACGGCGATGGCGGACACGCGCCGCGTGGCCTGCGCCAGCGACTCCTTCGCCTCGTCCGAGGTGGAGCGGCGGGCCTGGATGCGCAGCAGCGAGGCGACGGTCTGCAGGTTGTTCTTCACCCGGTGGTGGATCTCGCGGATCGTCGCGTCCTTGGTGATCAGCTCCTGCTCCTGGTTGCGCAGCTCGGTCACCTCGCGGCACAGCACGATCGCGCCCACGCGCTCGTCGTCGTGCCGCACCGGGATCGCCCGCAGCGACAGGGTCGAGCCGCGCGCCTCGATCTCGGTGCGCCAGGGCGCCTTGCCGGTCACCACCAGCGGCAGCGTCTCGTCGACCCGCAGGTGCTCCGGCAGCAGCTCGGTCACCGCCTCGACCAGCGTCTGCCCCTCCAGCTCGCCCGAGAAGCCGATGCGGTTGAAGGCCGACAGCGCGTTGGGGCTGGCGAACAGCACGGCGCCGTCGACGTCCAGCCGGATCAGCCCGTCGGAGGCGCGGGGCGCACCGCGGCGGGGGGCCGTCGGCGCGGCCAGCGTCGGGAAGTCGCCGCTCGCGATCATGCGGAACAGGTCGTGCGCGCAGTCGTTGAACGTCAGCTCCTGGCGGCTCGGCATGCGCGCCTCGGAGAGGTTCGTGTGCCGCGTCAGCACGGCGATCGGGCCGATGGTGCGCTGGGGCCCCGCGCTGGGCGAGGTGCGCCGCAGCACGGGCACCGCACGGACGCGGGTCGGCGTCTCCTCGAACCAGTCGGGCGCCGAGGAGTCCAGGATCTCGCCGCGCTCGAAGGCGTCGGTGACGAGCCGCCGCCAGTCCTGCTTCACGGACTGGCCGACGAAGTCGCGGTAGAAGAGCGTGGCGGCGGACGACGGCCGGGCGTGCGCGACGGCGACGAAGTCCCCCTCCTCGGCGGGGGTCCAGAGGACCACGTCGGCGAAGGCCAGGTCGGCGAGCAGCTGCAGGTCCCCCAGCAGCGCGTGCAGCCAGGCGAGGTCGTCCTCCCCCGCCCGGCCGTGGGCGGTGACGAGCTCGCTCATGGTCGGCATCCGCCGATTCTAGGGAGACCGGGTCAGGTCGCCCGATCGTCCGGCAGGCGGTACCTGCCCTGCTCGTCGAGCACCGCCCCCTCGCGCACCAGCTGCGCCAGCTCCTCGCCGAAGGGGTCCGGCTCCCCCATCGACATCAGTGCGCGGGCGTGCACGTCGCCGTCGGGCAGGGCGGCGCGCAGCCCGGCCAGCGTCGCCGGCCCGGCGCGCAGTCGCTCCAGGATCCGCTGCTGCACGTCGGACGCCACGGCCTACTCCCGGCGCGCCAGCAGCGCGGCGTTCAGCAGGCCGGAGAAGGCCGCGTCGACGCCGCGCTCGACGCCGTCCACCGACCGCACCGGAGCCGCCAGCCGCACGCTGGAGAGCAGCCACAGGGCGTCCGCCTGCTCCAGCGCGCTGCGGTGCAGCACCTCGTAGCTGGTGGTCAGCCCCTCGCCGCGGGCGAAGCGGAAGGCGTCCGCCTGGGTCGTGCCCGGCAGGATCCCCTGACTGGTGGACGGCGTGACCAGCCGATCGCCGAACCGCAGCAGCAGGGAGGAGGTCGGCCCCTCGAGCAGGCGGTCGTCCGAGCTGACGAAGACCGCGTCGTCGGCGTCGCGCCGCCGCGCCTCGCGCAGCGCGGCCATGTTCATCGCGTAGGAGAGCGTCTTCGCGCCCTGCAGCAGCCAGGGCGCCGTGCCGGTGATGTCGTGCGGCAGCCCGCGGTCGAGCACGGTCACGGCCAGCCCGCGGGTGCGGGCCGCGGAGTGGTCCGGGGCGGTGGTGCCGTAGGCCCAGCCGGTGGGCCGGTCGCCGCCCTCCGCGCCGCGCGTGTAGACCAGCTTCACCGACGCCTCGCGGTCCGCCGGCAGCCGCTCGACGACCGCGAAGAGGGTCTCGCGCCAGGCGCTCAGGTCGGGCTCCGGCAGCTCGAGCATCGCCGCGGAGCGCTGCATCCGAGCGAGGTGGGCCTCGACCGCCTGCGCCCGGCCCGCGTTCACGCCCAGCGTCTCGAACACGCCCTCGCCCCGCGTCACCCCCAGGTCCTTGGCGGCCACCAGCGGAGCCGCGACGTCCGCGAAGCGGTACGGGGCGGAGGCGGCGGGCCCGTCCCGGTCCGGGGCGGTCAGGACGGCGAGCACTTCGGTGGGCACGGCCCCATTCTGCCGAGCCCGACCCTGCGGGTCCGACGCGCGCCCTCGCCCGATGACTGGCCCGCCTGACGGGAGGGGCGTCCTCACGCCGGCGACAGCGCGCGCCGACGCGACCAGGGCGCGCGCCGGAGGGTCGCGGGCGGCGCGTCGACCAGGTGGTCCGCGGTGAAGCGGCGCAGCGCCGCCACCGCCGACGACCGAGGGGCCGTGTCCGGCAGGCTGCGGCCGGTCAGCAGCGCGGCGTCGCAGGCGGCCGGGTCCGAGGGCACCAGCGTCACCTCCTCGATGCCGGCGAACCGGGCGAGGCTGGCTCGGATCTGCGCCCCGGGGGCCAGGCCGACCGCGCTGCGCCGCACCTTGGTGACGACCGGTCGGATCCGGTGCGGCTCCACCAGCTCGATCAGGTCGGCGTAGGCCCTGACGAAGCGCGCCAGGCCCACGGGATCCGCGGCGCCCACGGCCACGACGACGTCGGCCGCCTGCAGGGCCGCGAGGGTGGCCGCGTTGCGCCGCGGGGCGAACAGGTCGGAGACGATCTCCTCGTCCGACTCCAGGTTCCAGCCGACGTCGACGACGGTGTGCTCGGCCCAGTCGCGGCACTGCTCCAGCACGCGGCCGACGCGGTCGGCGGAGAGCTCGGGCCAGCGCGCCGGTCGCCCGATGCCGGTGAGCACCGCGAGGTCGTGCCGGGCGCCGCGGTGCCGCTGGGCGATCCGGTCCAGCTCGGTCCCCGTCAGAGCCGCCGCGGCCGCCAGCCGGCAGGCCGCGGCGAGGCCCGGCGCCTCGTCCAGCAGGGCGAGCGACGGCGCGACCGCGGCACCGGCGGTGTCCGCGTCCACCAGGGCGGTGCGCACCCCGGTCGCCGCGATCTCCGCGGCCAGCGCGATGGCGGTGGTGGTGCGGCCGGGCGCGCCGGCGGGCCCCCACACCGCCGTGACCCGGCCGCGACGCCCTTCGGGCGCCGGGCGGACGGCCTCCGGCGGCTGCTCCGAAGGCTCGACCCGTGCCCGCTCCAGGCGCGACAGGACGGCGCCGACGTCCGCCTCGGCCGGCACCGCCTCGCGCACGCCCAGCGAGGCGGCGACGGCCCGGCCCGACTCCCCCTCCGCCAGCACCACCGCGGTGGTCCGCGACGCGGACGCGGCGAGCAGCAGCGCGCCGTCGAGGAAGCGCGGATCGGCGCTGGCCAGCAGCACGTCCGGGCGCAGCCGCTGCACGGCGGCGGCGGCCTCGGCGGCGCCGGCCGGCCGCGCCACGACGACGAGCCCGGCGTCCGCCAGCTGCGGCAGCAGCCGGTCCTCGACGTGCGGGGCCAGGCACAGCACCACCGCCCGCGCGGCGCTCACCGGGTGCCGCCCACCGCGACGGCCGAGATGCGCGACCCGTCCGCCTGCGCCTCCAGCAGCGCCGCGACCTCGTCGCGCGGCACCTGCACCTCCACCGCGTCGTCCTGACCGCCGGCCACGAGCCCCGTCCTCGTCGCGACCCGCGCGACGACCGCGTCGCTCACGAGCACGACGGGCGGGCCGAACCGCTCCTGCGCGCCTGACAGTCGCGGAGCGGACCACAGGTCGACGTCGGTGCCCGCACCGACCCCGTCCGCCAGCGTCGACGACAGCTCGACGACCACGGTCGCAGTCGCCAGCTGTGCGGACGTGCCCACCGCCGACCGGGGCACCATCTCGCCCGCGGCGACCGTGCGGGTGGCCACCAGCCCGCCTGCCGGCAGCGGCCCCGCCAGGTACAGGTCCTGCGCGTCGCCCAGGCGCACCGAGGAGGGCGCCAGGCGGTCGGCGGTGACCCGTTCCCCGGCGACGAGCGCCCGCTCCGCGCGGTACACGGTGACGGTGCGGGTCAGCGCGGTGACCGCGGCCGTGGTGCCGGCGGCCGACGCGAGCACCAGCACGACGCCGACCAGGATGCGCGGATCGGGCAGCGCGCGCCGACGTGCGGACAGCGGGAGGACGGCCATGCGGGCCATCGTGGTCAGTGCCGGACAGCCGTGCGCGGACTTGTCCACAGGCTCCCGGTCGGTCGGACCGCGGTGCGGGGGCGCTGCCATGCTCGTGCCATGACCGCCGCCGACGACCTGCTGGGTCGCTTCCTGACCGTCGCGGAGACGGCCGAGGTGCTGCACGTCTCGGTGTCCCAGGCCTACGCCCTGGTGCGGTCCGGGGAGCTCACCGCGATCCGCATCGGCGCCGCCCGGCACTGGCGGGTGGAGCGCACCGAGCTGGAGGCGTTCATCGAGGCCCGGTACGAGGAGGCGAGGCGCGAGGCGAACTGGCACCAGACCGAGTACGCGATCGTCCCCGAGCTGCGCGGCGGCACCCTGCTCTGAAGGAGTCGCCCGACGGAGGCCGGACGACCTCGGTCAGTCCACCCGCACCAGCAGCAGCTGGTCGAGCGGCAGCAGCTCGACCCGGGCCACGCCGGCAGCCCTCCGCCAGGCGTCGGGCGGGTGCACCGCGAGGTCCAGGTGGTCGCGTCCGACCCGGTCGAACGTGCCGGTCAGCAGCCCGGCGCGCGTCGTCACCTGCACCGCCCGCCGCCGCCGGGCCAGGTCGCGCAGCACGAACGCGAGGCCCAGGCGGTCCGTGAGCGCGCCGGCGGGCACCGGCTCCCGGCTGCGCTCCAGCTGGGCCGCGGTCGGCAGCAGGCCCGCGACCGCTCCCAGGGGCAGCACCGCCTGCGCACCCGTGCCGGAAAGGTCCCCCGACGTCCAGTCGCGGCCGACGGTGCCGGGCACCAGGTCGATCAGGGACCCGTCCACCAGGCGCACCCGCAGCGGCTCCCGCAGCACCGCGATCGCCGCGACCCGGTCCCGCAGCACGGCCCGGCCGGCGCGCAGCCGCTCCTCCTCGACCCGCTGGTCCTGCTGCTCGCGGTTCAGCCCGTCCTCGAGCTGCCCCTCGAGGTCGGCGAACAGCTCGTCCCAGCGCACCCGCCGCACGCTAGTGAGCAGCAGGGCGGCGGAGGACGACTTATCCACAGAATGCGCGTGCGCTCTGGACGCCCGATCGCGCGAACTGCTTTGGTATGCGCGTCCGCCGGACCCGGGGCGGACGAGGACCCACCCGCTCCCGCCGACGACGGAGTCACTCCATGAGCGCCGCCCCACCGCTGCCGTCAGCGCTGCCCCCAGACGTGCCCCGGCCCGCTGCCGCAGCCGCCTCCGGCGACGAGTTCTTCGACCGCCAGTTCACCTCCACGGCGCTGCTGCCCGACCCCGGGGTGCTGGTCGACAACCTGGCGCTCGGGGTCGTGGAGGTGCTGGGCGGCGTGCGGGACCTCGAGCAGCTGGGCCGGTGGATGACCGAAGCGGTCTACAAGCACCTGCTGCGGCGCTCGGTGATCGCCGCCCGCGGCCGCTCCGCCCGCCGGCAGCCCGCCACGCGGCCCAAGGTGCGGATCGCCGCCCGCCGCGTCACGGTGCCCGCGGACGGCGTGGTCGAGGCGACGGTGATCCTGGTCGGCGCGGCCCGCACGCGCGCGGTGGCGATCCGCCTCGAGGGCATCGACCACCGCTGGCGCGCCACCGCCCTGCACGTGCTCTGACGCGGAAGGGGCGCCGGACCCCGCCCAAGAGCGGGTCCGACGCCCCTTCCTGCCGCCCGCCGCGGCTACTGGCTGCGTCCGGCCGCCCTGCGCTCCTGGCGGTTCTGGGGCACCCCGCCCGGCTGCTGGCCGAACGAGCCCCGACCGCTGCCCGGCCGCTGCGGGGCGCCGCGCTGCGGACCGCGCCGGGGCTGGTCGTCCTGCGGCTCCAGCTCGGGCAGCTCGCCGCCGAACTGCGTGGCCTGCGCGGCCTGCGCCAGCTGCGCCTTCGCGGTGGCCGCGCGCTCCAGCAGGCCCCGCTGGTTGCGCACCTCCACGCCGCCGTCGTCGGAGGGGGCGGTGAACCGCAGGGTGTCGTTGCTCGTCTGCTGCCCGAGCCCCTTGGCGTCGACCGACCCGGCGGCCGGGTTCACCTCGACCTCCAGGTTGAACAGGAAGCCGACCGACTCCTCGCGGATCGACCCCATCATCGACTGGAACATGGAGTAGCCCTCGCGCTGGTACTCGACCAGCGGGTCGCGCTGCGCCATCGCGCGCAGCCCGATGCCGTCCTTCAGGTAGTCCATCTCGTACAGGTGGTCGCGCCAGCGGCGGTCGATCACCGACAGCACCACGCGGCGCTCGAGCTCGCGGGTGGCCTCGTCGCCCAGCTCGCGCTCGCGCTTCTCGTAGGCGACCCGGGCGTCGGACAGCACCTCGCGCTTCACGAACTCGCGGTTGACGCGACCCTTGCTGCCGGCCTCCGCCAGCACCTCCTCGATGGAGATGCCCACCGGGTAGAGCGTGCGCAGCTCGGTCCACAGGGCGTCGAAGTCCCACTCGTCGCCGGAGCCCTCGCCGGTGTGCGCGTCGACGACCTCGCCGATCACCGACTCCAGGAAGGCCTGCACCCGCAGGTGGATGTCGTCGCCCTCCAGGATGTGCCGCCGGTCGCCGTAGATCGCCTCGCGCTGGCGGTTCAGCACGTCGTCGTACTTCAGGACGTTCTTGCGGATCTCCGCGTTGCGGCCCTCGACCTGCGACTGCGCGCTGCGGATCGCCCGGGACACCACCTTCGACTCGATCGCCAGGTCGTCCGGCACCCCGCTGCGGCCCATCAGCGCCTCAGCGGCCCCGGCGTTGAACAGGCGCATCAGGTCGTCGGTCAGCGACAGGTAGAAGCGGCTCTCGCCGGGATCGCCCTGGCGGCCGCTGCGCCCGCGCAACTGGTTGTCGATGCGGCGGGACTCGTGGCGCTCGGTGCCCAGCACGTACAGGCCGCCGGCCGCGACCACGCGCTCCGCCTCGGTGCCGACCTCGGCCTTCACCGAGTCGAACACCCCGTCCCACTGCGCCTCGTACTCGTCCGGCGTCTCCGACGGGCTGAGGCCCCGGGCCGTCATCGCGGCCACCGCCAGGAACTCGGCGTTGCCGCCCAGCATCACGTCGGTGCCGCGACCGGCCATGTTCGTCGCGACCGTCACGGAGCCGAAGCGACCCGCCTGGGCGACGATCGCGGCCTCGCGGGCGTGGTTCTTGGCGTTCAGCACCTCGTGCCGCACGCCCTTCTTCGCCAGCAGCTTGGAGAGGTACTCGCTCTTCTCCACGCTGGTGGTGCCCACCAGCACCGGCTGCCCCTTCGCGTGGCGCTCGGCGATGTCCTCGACCACCTGGGCGAACTTGGACTGCTCGTTCTTGTAGATCAGGTCCGGCTGGTCCTTGCGCTGCATGGGCCGGTTGGTCGGGATCGGCACGACGCCCAGCTTGTACGTCGACATGAACTCGGCCGCCTCGGTCTCGGCGGTGCCGGTCATGCCGGACAGCTTCTTGTAGAGGCGGAAGTAGTTCTGCAGCGTGACGGTGGCGTAGGTCTGGTTCTCCGCCTTGACCTGCACGTTCTCCTTGGCCTCGATGGCCTGGTGGATGCCCTCGTTGTAGCGGCGGCCGACCAGGATGCGGCCGGTGTGCTCGTCGACGATCAGCACCTCGCCGTTCATCACGACGTAGTCCTTGTCGCGCTTGAACAG
>JAKONM010000194.1 GCA_022701925.1 Microbacteriaceae bacterium | reverse complement strand
GCGCGCAGCACCTCCGCGACGATGGTCACGTCGGTCTCGAGCGGCAGGGCGTCCAGGCGGCTCAGCTCGCCGCGCTTCACGTAGCGCCGCGGGTAGTGCGCCAGCAGGTCGCCGACGGTGACGAGCCCCAGCTGCTTGCTCAGCGTCTTCGCGGTGCGATCCCCCACGACGGGATCGAGTCGCTGGTCGAGCGGCCCTGCCATGACCACATCGTAGGAAGCGGCTCCGACACCCGCGCACGGCGCGGGTGCGGGAGGCTTGGCGGGTGCCGAGGATCGTCGCCGGGTGGGCCGGCTCGCTGCAGCTGTCCGTGCCGCCCGACGGCACCCGCCCGACCAGCGACCGCACCCGTGAGGCGCTCTTCTCGATGCTCGAGGCGCGGGACGCGGTCGAGGGCGCGGCGGTGCTCGACCTCTACGCCGGCTCGGGCGCGTTCGGGCTGGAGGCGCTGAGCCGCGGCGCGGCCTCCGCGGTGCTCGTGGAGCGCGCGCCGCGCGCGGCCAGGACGATCCGGGACAACGCGGCGCGGCTCTCCGCCGCCGCGCCCGGCCCGCTGGCGGTGCAGGTGGTGCAGCAGTCGGTGCGCGCGCACCTGGCGCAGCCCGGCGGACCCGCGGACCTGGTGTTCCTGGACCCCCCGTACGACCTGGGCGACGACGAGGTCGCGGCCGACCTGGTCGCGCTGGCGCCGCGGCTGGGGCCCGACGCGGTGGCGCTGCTGGAGCGCTCCACCCGCTCCCCCGAGCCGGTGCTGCCGCCGGGGCTGGTGCTGGAGCGCACCCGCCGCTACGGCGACACCGCGGTGCACGTGCTCGTCCGCGTCTGACGGCCGCGGACGCGGCTCAGGGGGCGAAGGAGTCCCAGCCCTCGTCGCCCAGCGGACGGCCGCCCAGGCGCACCTCGGCCGGGCCCTCGAGCACCCGTCCCAGCCGCCGGAAGGGCGCCGGCACCAGGCCGGGGAAGGTCGCCAGCAGCCCGTGGTCCTCCCCGCCGGCGAGGACCGCCGAACGCGCCTCCTCGCGGCTGCAGCCGCTGGCCGACACGACCCCGCGCACCTCCGCCTCGAGGGCGCGCGGGTCGAGGTCGAGGGCGACGCCGCTGCCGCGGGCGATGCGGGAGCCGTCGCGCAGCAGCCCGTCCGAGACGTCGAGCATCGCCGTGGCGCCCGCCTCCGCCGCGATCGGCCCGGCGTGCACCGGCGGCTCCGGCGCCAGCTGCGCGGCCAGCAGCGCGGACCGGGAACGGCGCAGCGCGTCGACCGCCCGCGGATCCCGCTCCCCCGCCGCGAACAGCAGCCGCAGCCCCGCGGCCGCCAGCCCCAGCGAGCCCGCGTAGGCGAGCGCGTCGCCGGGACGGGCGCCCGACCGCAGCACGGGCGCCCGGCCCTGCAGCGAGCCCGAGACCGTCACCGCGATCGTCAGCACCGACGAGGCCGTCAGGTCGCCGCCGACCACGCCGACGCCGGGCGACAGCCGCGCGCAGGCGGCGGCCATCCCGTCCGCGACGGCCTCCAGGAAGGCCACCGGGGTCGAGGGCGGCGCGGCGATCGCCACGAGCAGACCGGTGGCGACGCCGCCCATCGCGGCCACGTCGGCCAGGTTGGTGGCGATCGCTTTGCGGCCCAGCTCGTGCGGCGTCGACCAGGCGAGCCGGAAGTCCGGCCCCTCCACCATCACGTCGGTGCTCAGCAGCACCCGGGCGTCGGGCGCGGCGAGCAGCGCGGCGTCGTCCCCCGGCCCCACCAGGGCCGCGGCGCCGCCCAGGCGCGGCAGGATGCGGGAGAGCGCGGCCAGCTCGCCGACCCCGCCCAGGTCGTCCGTCACGGAGCGGCGGAGGGCGTCGGGGCGAGCGAGGCGCCCGGCGAGGCGGTCGATCCCGGGTCGGAGAGGCACTCGCGCTGCGTGCCGCGGGTGCCGTCCGCCACCGCCGCGCTCAGCGCCTGCAGCGCGTCGTTGGCCGACGTCTCCGGCGTCGTCAGCACCTGCACGCCCGGCGTGCGGCCGTAGGTCGTGAGCACCCGGTCGTCCCCGCGGTCCTGCAGCAGCCAGTCGACGCCCTCGACGGTGGTGCAGGGCAGGGCGCTCGCATCCGGGGTCTCGACGCCGCACCGCAGGGTGACCGAGGCGGGGGTGCCCCAGGCGGCCGTGCCCTGCGCGTCGGTGTTGCGGCGGTCGGCCTGGGCGATCGTCTGCGGCAGGCCCACGACCACGCCGGCGCACGCGGCGCTCGTCGCGTCCGGCGCGGGCTCCAGGGCGACCGTGCTGGCGCAGCCGGCCAGCACCAGGCAGGCGGCGGCGACGGCCGCGGCGACGGGGAGGCGGTTCATCGGGCCAGCGTCAGCAGCTCCGTGATGAGGTCCGCGTACTCGACTCCCGCCTCCTGCCACACGCGCGGGTACATGGAGACGGGGGTGAAGCCGGGCAGGGTGTTGATCTCGTTCACGACGAACCCCTCGTCGGTCAGGAAGACGTCGACGCGGGCCAGGCCGCGGCCGTCGATCGCCTCGAAGGCGCGCACGGCCAGGCGCTCCAGCTCGGCGAGCTCGCCGTCGCCCAGCGGTGCGGGGCAGACCAGGTCGATGCCCGCCGCGCCCAGGTACTTGGCCTCGAAGTCGTAGAAGGCGCGGCCGGTGACCACGATCTCGCCGACGGCGGAGGTGCGGGCCGGGCCGCCCGTGCGGCTGCCGAGCATCCCGATCTCCAGCTCGCGCCCGACCAGCCCGCGTTCGACCAGCACCCGCGAGTCCTCCGCGAAGGCGGTGTCCAGCGCCGCGTCGAGCTGCGACGGGTCCTCGACCCGGGAGACGCCGACGGACGACCCGGCGCGGGCCGGCTTCACGAACACCGGGTAGCCGAGGCCGGCGACGCGGCGCCGCAGGAAGGCCTGGTCGGTGCGGTCGGCCCGCGTGACGGTGATCCAGGGCGCCACCGGCACGCCGGCCGCCTGCAGCACCGTCTTGGTGAAGTGCTTGTCCATGCCCACCGCCGACGCCAGCACGCCGTTGCCCGCGTAGGGCAGCCCGATCAGCTCGAACAGGCCCTGGATCGTGCCGTCCTCGCCGAAGGGGCCGTGCAGGATCGGGAAGGCGACGTCGACGTCGCCGAGCGGCTCGACCGTCCCGTCGGGGCGTCGCACGTGCAGCGCCCGGCCGGCCGTGGAGTCGGGCCACAGGATGCGGCTGCCGTCGTCGCGCACCTCGGGCAGCGCGTCCCCCTCCAGCGAGAAGGCCCCGGGCTCGTCGCGTTCCAGCACGAAGGCGCCCTCGCGGGTGATGCCGACCGGCACGACCTCGAAGCGGTCCCGGTCGATCGCGCCCAGCACGCCCGCCGCGGTCACGCACGAGATGCTGTGCTCGCTGGACCTGCCCCCGAACACCAGCGCGACCCGCGTGCGTCCGTCCGTCCCGCTGCCCGTCACGCGACGAGGCTACCGAGCGTCCTGCCCGTCGGGGTCCCGCAGCAGTGCCGCCAGCTGCGCCAGCAGCGCCTCGGTCCGCGCGGCCGCCGCGGCGTCGAGGTGCGGTGCGACCGCTGCGAGCGCCTCGGCGACCGGGCGGTCGCCGCGCGGTCGCAGCAGCCCGTCGACCACTCCCGGCACGAGCGACAGCACGCGCCGGCGCCCATCCGCCGGGTCCGCCGCCGTCTCGACCACGCCGGCGTCGACCAGCGCGCGGGCGACCTTGGACACCAGGCTCTGCGCGACGCCGGTGCGCTCGGCGACCACGCCGATCGGCGACGGGCCGTGCAGCGCCAGGTCCTCCACCACCGCGATCTCGCCGTAGGTGGGGCGCTCGTGGGCGTCGCCGCTGGCCGCCAGCGCGACCTCGCGAAGGGTCCTGGACAGGCGGTGGAGTTCGGCGGCCCGCATCGTCCCAGTATCCATCATCGGTGATACGTTCCCATCATCGATGATGGGAGGTGAGATGGACGCGGTCGACGAGGTGCTGGTCGCGGCGGGGATCCTCTGGCTGGTCATGCGCCAGTTCCGGTGGCGCGACGCGGCGGGCATGCCCCGCACCGCCGCGGTCCTGGCGGGGCTCGGCGTGCTGCTGGTGCTGCAGTCGCTGCTGCTGGACGGCACGCGATGGCAGGCGGTCGACCTGCTGACGCTGCTGCTCGAGGCGGCCCTGACCGCCGCGCTCGGCGCAGTCATGGGCGGGCAGTACCGGCTGCGGCGCGACGGCCCACGCACGCTGGCGCGCCTGCAGGGGCGGGGCGTCGCGCTCTGGGCGGCCTTCGTGCTGCTGCGCGTCGGCACCCTGCTCGCGGCGGAGCACCTGGGCGCCCGCGCCGCCGCCTCGACCGGCGCGCTGCTGCTGGTCTTCGCCGCCAACCGCGCCGCGACCGCCGCGGTCGTCGCCGGAGGGTGCGCGGATCCGCAGTTCCCGCCTGACACGCCGGCCGCGAGGGCGCCGACTCCGGCGTGTCGCCCGGGTTCTGCGGATCCGCGCACGATCTGCGGATCCGCGAGGCTCCGCTACTCGCCGACCGGCACCGGGTCCGTCGCGGCGTGCGGGGCCAGGTCGCGGGGGTCCAGCGTGCCCGCGATGACCTGGGCGACCTGGTCGCAGATCGGCATCTCGACGCCGCGCGCCGCGGCGAGCGCCAGCACCGGGTCGAGCGACGCCAGCCCCTCCGCCACCTGGTCCATCGTCGCCAGCACGTCGTCCTTCGTGTAGCCCTGACCCAGCAGCCGCCCGGCCCGGTTGTTGCGGCTGCGCGGCGACTCGCTGGTGGCGATCAGGTCGCCGAGGCCCGCCAGGCCGGCCAGCGTCTCCGGCTGCGCGCCGTACGCCGCGGCGAAGGCGCTCATCTCGGCCAGGCCCCGGGTCAGGATGGAGGCCTTCGTGTTGTCGCCGTAGCCGACGCCGACCACGATGCCGACCGCCAGCGCGATCAGGTTCTTCAGCACCCCGCCGAACTCGGTGCCGATCACGTCGGTGTTCACGAACGTGCCGAAGTACCGGTTGGCGGAGCGCGCGGCGACCCGCATCGCGCAGTCGAGGGAGGCGGAGGCGACCACCGCGGCGGTCGGCTGCTCGCGGGCGATCTCCAGCGCCAGGTTGGGGCCGGACACGACCGCGATGCGGTCGTCGGGCAGACCGAGGCCGTCGCGGAGCACCTCGCTCATCCGCAGGCCGGTGCCCTCCTCCACGCCCTTCATCAGGCTGACGACCACCGCGTCCGGCCGCAGCAGGGGCCGCACCTCCACCAGCAGGCCGCGCAGCGACTGGCTGGGCACGGACAGGAACACCAGGTCCGCCCGTCGCAGGGCCTCCCCGAGGTCCGAGACGACCCGGATGCCGTCGGGCAGCGCGATCCCGGGCAGGTACTCCTCGTTGCGCCGCCGCCGCTGCACCTCGTCCGCGACGGCGCGGCGCCGCGCCCACAGCACGACGTCGTCGCCGGCGTCGGCCAGCACCTTGGCGAAGGTGGTGCCCCAGCTGCCGGCGCCCAGCACCGCCGCCGTCACGGCCCTCCGCCGATCAGGAGCTCCTGGAGCCCGGCGGAGGGATCTGCTGAACGGCGGAGGATGCGGGGCGGCATCAGAAGCGGCCGATCTCGGACTGGCCGTGCTGCGCCGGGTCCCAGCGCTCCGCCGGCGCCGACTCATCGCGCTGCTGCTCGAGCAGCGCGGTGATGGCGGCCATGATGCGGTCGGTCGCGACGGCGAGCGATCGGCGGTCGACCGCGCCGCCCAGGTCGGACAGGTCCACCGGGTCGCCGAAGCGCACGTCGACCCGCGGCCGCGGGAACAGCTTCAGCCGGGTGGTGTTCACCGGCATCAGCGACTGGGCGCCCCAGTGGGCCACGGGTACGACCGGCAGCCCCAGCTCCAGCGCGAGCCGCGCGGCGCCGGTCTTGCCGCGCATCGGCCACAGCCCGGGGTCGCGCGTCAGCGACCCCTCCGGGTACACGACGACGCCCTGCCCGCGCTCGATCAGCCGTCGCGCCGCCGACAGCGGGATGGAGCCGCGGGTCGCGCCGCCGCGCTCGACGGGGATCTGCCCGAGCGCGGCGATCAGCCGCCCGACGACCGGGATGCGGAACAGCGACGCCTTGGCCAGGAACCGCGGCGCCCGCCCCAGCTTCCACAGCGACATCCCGACGATCACGGGGTCGATGTTCGACATGTGGTTCGGGGTCAGGATGAACGGTCCCGTCGCCGGCAGCTTCGCGCCGTCGTGGATGCGCACCGTGGCGATCAGGTCGACCGCGGGGACGATGGTCCCCGCGATCGGCCAGAACAGCGACGGCCGCCGCCGCTCCGCGCCGGGCCGGTCGGACCCGGCGTCGCGGCGATCAGCCATCGACCGTGAAGCGGGCCCCCAGCGCCTTCAGCTTCGCGCCGAAGTCCTCGTACCCGCGGCTGATGATCCCCACGTTGCGCACCGTGGAGGTGCCCTCCGCGGTCAGCGCCGCGATCAGGTGGGAGAAGCCGCCGCGCAGGTCGGGAACCTCGATGTCCGCGCCATGCAGCGGGGTCGGGCCGGTGATCACGGCCGCCTGCTCCAGCTCGCGGCGGGGCACGCGCCGGTTCGGGGCCGCGAAGCCGCGCGGGTGCACGCGGATGTCCGCGCCCATCTTCAGCAGCGCGTCGGTGAAGCCGAAGCGGTTCTCGTAGACCGTCTCGTGCACGGTGGAGACGCCGTCCGCCTGGGTCAGCGCCACGATCAGGGGCTGCTGCCAGTCGGTCATGAAGCCGGGGTGCACGTCGGTCTCGATCACCACGGGCTTCAGCGCGCCGCCGGGGTGCCAGAAGCGGATGCCGTCGTCCAGCACGTCGAACGCGCCGCCGACCTTCCTGAACACGTTCAGGAAGGTCATCATGTGCTCCTGCACCGCGCCCTTGACGAACACGTCGCCCCGGGTCGCGAGCGCGGCGGAGGCCCAGGAGGCGGCCTCGTTGCGGTCGAAGATCGCGCGGTGCGTGTAGCCCTTCAGCTCGCGCACGCCCTCGATGAGGATCACGCGGTTGGGCTCGACGGAGATGATCGCGCCCATCTTCTGCAGGATCGCGATCAGGTCCATGATCTCGGGCTCGATCGCGGCGTTCCGCAGCTCGGTGGTACCACGGGCGCGCACCGAGGTCAGCAGCACCTGCTCGGTGGCGCCGACGCTGGGGTAGGGCAGGTGGATGTACGCCCCGTGCAGCCCGTTCGGCGCCGACAGGCGGATGCCGGCCGGCAGCTTCTCGACGATCGCGCCGAACTTGCGCAGCGCGTCCAGGTGGAAGTCGATCGGGCGGTCGCCGATGCGGCAGCCGCCGAGGTCGGGGATGAACGCCTCGCCCAGCTGGTGCAGCAGCGGGCCGCAGAACAGGATCGGGATGCGGCTCGAGCCGGCGTGCGCGTCGATCTCGCTGACGTGCGCGCGGCGCACGGCGCGCGTGTCGAGCAGCAGCTCGCCCGGCCGGGCGCCCTCCTGCACGCTCACGCCGTGGATCTGCAGCAGCCCGCGCACGACGCGCACGTCGCTGAGGTCGGGCACGTCGCGCAGCGTGCTGACGTCCTCCGACAGCAGCGAGGCGACCATCGCCTTCGTGACGAGGTTCTTCGCCCCGCGAACATCGACGGTGCCCTTGAGCGGCTTGCCGCCCTCGATGGTCAGCCGGTCGAAGGTCAGGCCGACGCTGGCGCCCGCCCGGGCCGCGTCGCTCGTGACCGCGATCTGAGCGGTGTTGGGCGCTGCGCTGAACGCTGTGGTCAAGACTGCCTCGCAGGTGTCGTCGTGGGCCGCCAGGCGGCGCGCCGGGACTCGAAGTCCGTGATGCGCGCCTCGTCGCGGAGGGTCAGCCCGATGTCGTCCAGCCCCTCGAGGAGCCGCCACCGGGTGTAGGCGTCGATCTCGAACGGATGGGTCGCCCCCGCGAGGGAGACCGTTCCCGCCTGCAGGTCGACGGTAGCCGCCGTTCCGGGATCCGCGGCGATGGCCGCCCAGCACGTCTCGATCACGTCCTCCGGCAGCACGCCGGTCAGCAGGCCCTGCTTGCCGGCGTTGCCGCGGAAGATGTCGCCGAAGCGCGAGGAGAACACGGCGCGGAAGCCGTAGTCGCGCAGCGCCCAGACGGCGTGCTCGCGGCTGGAGCCGGTGCCGAAGTCGGGCCCCGCGAACAGCACGGAGCCGGCCGCGAACTCGGGACGGTTCAGCACGAAGTCCGCGTCCTGCCGCAGGTGCGCGAACAGCGCGTCCTCGAAGCCGGTCTTGGTGACGCGCTTCAGGTACACCGCGGGGATGATCTGGTCGGTGTCGGTGGCGGACCGCTGCAGCGGCACCGCGACGCCGGTGTGGGTGGTGAAGGGCTCCATCAGACCATGACCTCCGCGTCGACGTCGGAGGGGGACGACAGGGTGCCGCGGATCGCGGTCGCGGCGGCAACCAGCGGGGACACCAGGTGGGTGCGCCCGCCCTTGCCCTGCCGGCCCTCGAAGTTGCGGTTCGAGGTCGACGCGCTGCGCTCGCCCGGGGCGAGCTGGTCGGGGTTCATGCCCAGGCACATCGAGCACCCGGCCCCGCGCCACTCGCCACCGGCCTCCTTGAAGACCACGTCGAGGCCCTCGTCCTCGGCCTGCAGCCGGACCCGCGCGGAGCCGGGCACAACGAGCAGCCGGGTGTCGGCGTCGACCGTGCGACCACGCAGCACCTCGGCGGCGAGGCGCAGGTCCTCGATCCGGCCGTTGGTGCACGAGCCGACGAAGACGGTGTCGACCTTGACCTCGCGCATCGGCGTGCCGGCCTCGAGCGCCATGTACTCCAGCGCCCGCTCGGCCGCGACCCGGTCGTCGGAGTCGTCGTACGACGCGGGGTCGGGCACCTGCGCGCCCAGCGGCACGCCCTGGCCGGGGTTGGTGCCCCAGGTCACGAAGGGCGTCATGGTGCTGGCGTCGAGGACGATCTCGCGGTCGAAGGTGGCGTCGTCGTCGGTGCGCAGCGACGTCCAGTGCTCCACGGCGGCGTCCCAGTCGGCGCCCTGGGGGGCCTCGGGGCGGCCCCGGAGGTAGTCGAGGGTCTTCTGGTCGGGCGCGACCATCCCGGCCTTGGCACCCCACTCGATGGACATGTTGCACACGGTCATCCGGCCCTCCATCGAGAGCTCCTCGATGGCCTGGCCGCGGTACTCGACGATGTAGCCCTGCCCGCCCCCGGTGCCGGTGTG
>JAKONM010000186.1 GCA_022701925.1 Microbacteriaceae bacterium | reverse complement strand
CGGCGGACTTCTTCGAGCCGATCACCGCGATCCACCGTTTCCTGAAGACGCTGGTCGACGTCGGCCTGGGCTACGTGCGGCTGGGGCAGAGCGCCACCACGCTGTCGGGCGGCGAGGCGCAGCGCGTCAAGCTGGCGACCGAGCTGCAGCGCCGCACGAACGGCCGAAGCGTCTACGTGCTGGACGAGCCGACCACGGGGCTGCACTTCGAGGACGTGAACAAGCTGCTGCAGGTGCTGAACGGGCTGACCGACAAGGGCAACACCGTGATCGTCATCGAGCACAACCTCGACGTGATCAAGTCGGCCGACTGGGTGATCGACATGGGTCCGGAGGGCGGCGCCGGCGGCGGCACCGTCGTCGGGGAGGGCACGCCCGAGCAGATCGCCGAGACGCCCGGCAGCCACACCGGCCGGTTCCTGGCCGAGGTCCTGCCGCAGGCGGCGCTGGCCGTCAGCGCGTGACGACGGGCGGGGCCTGATGGCGGCGGGGGCTTCGGGCACGGTCCCCTGGAGGCCGAAGGCCGGGGAGATCCCGACCTCGCCCGGGGTGTACCGCTTCCGCGACGCCAAGGGCCGCGTGCTCTACGTCGGCAAGGCGAAGAACCTGCGCGGCCGGCTGACCAACTACTTCCAGCCCCTGCGGTCGCTGCACGAGCGCACGCGCCGCATGGTGCTGACCGCGGCGGGCGTGGAGTGGACGGTCGTCGGCACCGAGCTGGAGGCGCTGCAGCTGGAGTACTCCTGGATCAAGGAGTTCTCGCCGCCCTTCAACGTGCAGTTCCGCGACGACAAGTCCTATCCGTACCTGGCGATCACCATGGGCGAGGACGTGCCGCGGGTGCTGATCACGCGGAACCGCAGGCTTCGCGGGGCGAAGTACTTCGGGCCCTACACGAAGGTGTGGGCGATCCGGGAGACGCTCGACCTGATGCTCAAGGTCTTCCCGGTCCGCAGCTGCTCCGACGCGACGTACCGGCGGGCCGAGCTGACCGGCAGACCCTGCCTGCTGGGCGACATCGGGAAGTGCGCCGCGCCGTGCGTGGGCCGCATCCCGAAGGAGGCGCACCGGGACCTGGCGCAGGACCTGGCCGGGTTCATGGCCGGCGGGGACCGCCGCTACCGCGCCGACCTGACGCGCCGGATGCAGGAGGCGTCGGCGGCGCTGAACTTCGAGGAGGCCGCCCGGCTGCGCGACGCCGTCGGCGCGATGGACACCGCGCTGTCGAAGACCGCCGTCGTGCTGGCCGAGGACGTCGACACCGACGTCTTCGGCATCGCCGACGACGAGCTGGCGGCCAGCGTGGTGCAGTTCATCGTGCGCGGCGGCCGCATCCGCGGCACGCGCAGCTGGGTCGTCGACAAGGAGCTGGACGTCAGCCGCGGCGACCTGGTCGAGACCGTGCTGCGGAACGCCTACGACGAGGACGTGCACCCGCCCCGCGAGGTGCTGGTGCCCGAGCTGCCGGAGGACGCGGAGGAGCTGGCGGTCTGGCTGTCGCAGCGCCGCGCGGCTGGCCGGGAGGCGGAGGGCCTGCGCGGCAGCGGCCGCACCCGTCTGCACGTGGCGGAGCGCGGCGACAAGGCCGCGCTGGCCGAGACCGCCTCGCGCAACGCGGCGCACTCCCTCATGCTCTACAAGACGCGGCGCAGCGCGGACTTCACCGCGCGCTCGCAGGCGCTCGCCGAGCTGCAGGAGGCGATGGGGCTGACCGAGGCCCCGCTGCGGATCGAGGCGTTCGACGTGTCGCACCTGGCCGGCACGAACATCGTCGCGTCCATGGTGGTGTTCGAGGACGGGCTGCCGCGCAAGGACCAGTACCGCCGCTTCAACGTGGCGGAGTCCACCGACGACACCGACTCAATGAACCAGGTGCTGCGCCGTCGGCTCGCCCACCTGGCGGACGAGGACGCGGCACCCGCGGTGCAGGGGGAGCGGTTCGCCTACCGCCCGAACCTGCTGCTCGTCGACGGCGGGCAGCCCCAGGTGGCGGCCGCGGCCCGCGCCATGGAGGAGTGCGGCGTGACCGGGATCGCGCTGGCGGGCATCGCGAAGCGGCTGGAGGAGATCTGGCTGCCGGGCGCCGACTTCCCGGTGATCCTGCCCCGCAACAGCGACGCCCTGTTCCTGCTGCAGCGCCTGCGGGACGAGGCGCACCGCTTCGCCATCACCCATCAGCGCACCCGCCGCAAGCGCGACATCGCGTCGCAGCTGGGGGAGATCCCGGGGCTGGGGGAGGCGCGGGTGCGCGTGCTGCTGCGGCATTTCGGGTCCGTCGCCCGCCTGCGCGCGGCGTCGGCGGACGACGTCGCGGACGTGCCCGGCTTCGGCCGCGTGCTCGCCGCCGCGGTCGTGGAGCGGCTCTCCGCGACCGCGAGCGGGGAGGACGCGTCCGACGAGGCCGCGCGGACGCCCTCGGAGGAGGACCTGGTCGAGACCGGGACCCTGCCGGAGGCCGCGGTCGCGCCCCGGTAGTCTTGGCCGACCGCACACGACCCGGGGAGCGCGCTCGAGATGACGGACGCCGTGTCCGAGACACCGGCCGCAGGCCGGCAGCCCGCACGATCGGTCCTCGTCGTCACCGGCATGGCCGGCGCCGGCAGGTCCACCGTCAGCAACGCGCTGGAGGACCTGGGCTGGTACGTGGTCGACAACCTGCCGCCGCAGATGCTGCGGCCGCTGCTCGACCTGGCCGGGCACTCCGACGAGCGCCTGAACCGGGTGGCCGTCGTGGTCGACGTGCGCGGCGGTCAGCTGCTCACCGAGCTGCAGGACGCCGGCGAGGCGGTCGGCACGCGGCCGAACCTGAAGCTGCTGTTCCTCGAGGCGAACGACGCCGCGCTCGTGCGTCGGTTCGAGGCCGTCCGGCGTCCGCACCCGCTGCAGGGCGAGGGCACGATCCTCGACGGCATCGCCGCGGAGCGGGCGACCACGGCGGCGGTGCGCGAGCAGAGCGACATCATCATCGACACCTCCGAGTTGAACATCCACCAGCTCGCGAACCTGGTCAACGAGCTGTTCGCGGACGACGACGCCCCCGGCGTGCGGGTGACGCTGACCAGCTTCGGGTTCAAGTACGGGGTGCCCACCGACGCCGACATGGTCGCGGACGCGCGCTTCCTGCCGAACCCGTACTGGGTGCCGGAGCTGCGGCCGCACACGGGCAAGGACGCCGACGTCAGCGAGTTCGTGCTGGGTCAGCCGGGCGCGCTCGACTTCGTGGAGCGCTACGCGGACGCGCTCCGCCCGGTGCTCTCGGGCTACCAGCGGGAGAACAAGAGCCACGCGACCATCGCGATCGGCTGCACCGGCGGCAAGCACCGCTCGGTCGCAGTGGTCGAGCGGATCGCCTCCCTCATCGCCGCCCAGCCCGGCGTCGTGGTCAAGGTGAAGCACCGGGACCTCGGCCGCGAGTGACCGGACGGCGTCCCGCGCCGTCGACCTGCAGCATCGACCCCGACCCGTCGGTCGGGCCGTGCGGCGCGCCCGCGGGCCGCTTCGCGCGACCCCCGCACCGGGGCTTGCGGTGTGCGCGCACCGCTGGGCGGATGCGAGACTGTTCCGATCGCCGTCGCGGCGCCAGGGGAGGTGCAGCGACGGGCAGGGGAGAGACGGGGAGTCGCGAGCATTGGCACTGACCGCAGAGGTGAAGGACGAGCTGACCCACGTCGACGTCGGCAAGACGTCGGTGCGAGCCGCTGAGCTGGCGACGATCCTGCGGTTCTCCGGGGGCCTGCACCTGATCTCCGGGCGCATCGCGGTGGAGTCGGAGCTGGACACGCCCCAGCTGGCGCGACGGGTGCGGCGCGACCTCAGCGAGCTGTACGGGGTGCGCAGCGAGATGACGGTGCTGTCGGCCAGCGGGGTGCGCCGGAACAACCACTACCTCGTCCGCGTCGTCGACGGCGGGGAGACGCTCGCGCGCCAGACCGGCCTGCTCGACGCCCGACGACGCCCGATCCGCGGGCTGCCGAACCGGCTGACGACCGGGTCGCCCGACGAGATCGAGGCGATCTGGCGCGGGGCCTTCCTGGCGCACGGCTCGCTGACCGACCCGGGCCGCTCGGCCTCGCTGGAGGTCACCTGCCCCGGCAACGAGACGGCGATGGCGCTGGTCGGGGCCGCGGGCCGCCTGCAGGTCTCGGCGAAGGCGCGCGAGGTGCGGGGCGTGCATCGCGTCGTCATCCGCGACGGCGAGGCCATCAGCGAGATGCTCGGCCACATGGGTGCGAAGCGCAGCGTCCAGAACTGGGAGGAGCTGCGCCAGCGCCGCGAGGTGCGGGCCAACACCAACCGGCTGGTCAACTTCGACGACGCGAACCTGCGCCGCAGCGCGCAGGCCGCCGTCGCCGCCTGCGCCCGCGTGGAGCGGGCGATGGAGATCCTGGCGGACACGGTGCCGGAGCACCTGCGGTACGCCGGTCAGCTGCGGCTGGACCACAAGGAGGCGAGCCTCGACGAGCTGGGGCACTTCGCCGACCCGCCCATGACGAAGGACGCCGTGGCCGGCCGCATCCGCCGGCTGCTGGCGCTGGCGGACAAGCGCGCCGTCGACCAGGGCATCCCGGGCACCGAGTCCGCGGTGCCCGAGGAGATCGAGGGCTGAGCCGCCCGGGCGGCTCAGCCGGCGGCCAGGCGCCGCTCGGCGGGACGCGGCACCATGGGGTCTCCTGAAGAGGAAGGACCTCACGATGACCGTCTACACGCTGCCCGACCTGCCCTACGACTACGCCGCCCTGCAGCCGAGCATCAGCGCCCGGATCATGGAGCTGCACCACGACAAGCACCACGCCGCCTACGTCACCGGCGCCAACACCGCGCTCGACCAGCTGGCCGAGGCCCGCGCCGGCGGCAACCTGGCGAACGTCAACAAGCTGACCCGCGACCTGGCGTTCAACCTGGCCGGGCACGTGAACCACTCCGTGTTCTGGACCAACCTCTCGCCGGACGGCGGGGACAAGCCGACGGGCGACGTCGCCGCGGCGATCGACGACGCCTTCGGATCGTTCGACGCGTTCACCGCGCACTTCACCGCCGCGGCGATGGGCGTGCAGGGCTCCGGCTGGGCCGCGCTGGTCTACGACTCCATCGGGCGGCGCCCGATCATCGTGCAGTTCCACGACCAGCAGCAGGACTTCCCGGTCGGGGTCGTCCCGCTGCTGCTGCTCGACGTCTGGGAGCACGCGTACTACCTGGACTACGCCAACGTGCGGGCGGACTACGTGAAGGCGTTCTGGAACATCGTGAACTGGGAGAACGTGGAGCAGCGCTTCCAGACGGCCCAGAAGCAGACCTCGGGCCTGCTGCTACCGTGATCGCGGCGCCGGCCGCCTCGCTCGGCGGCCGGCGCGGACGACCATTCCCGCCCTCTCGTCCGAGAGGGCGCTCGTCTCACCGGAGGAACCCGTGACCACCCGCATCGGCATCAACGGCTTCGGCCGGATCGGCCGCAACTACTTCCGCGCCGCGCTCGCGAAGGGCAGCGACATCGAGATCGTCGCGGTCAACGACCTGACCGACAACCGTGCGCTGGCCCACCTGCTGAAGTACGACTCCACCGCCGGGGTGCTGAAGGAGTCGGTCGAGCTGGACGGCGACCGCATCGTCGTCGACGGCAAGTCGGTGCAGGTGCTCGAGCAGCGCGACCCGGCCGCCCTCGGCTGGGGCGACCTCGGGGTCGACATCGTCATCGAGTCGACCGGGCGCTTCACGAAGGCGGAGGACGCCCGCAAGCACCTCGAGGCCGGCGCGAAGAAGGTCATCATCTCGGCCCCCGCGACCGGCGAGGACGGCACGTTCGTGATGGGCGTGAACGAGAGCACCTACGACGCGGACTCGATGCACATCCTGTCCAACGCGTCCTGCACCACCAACTGCCTCGCGCCGCTCGCCAAGGTGTTCAACGACACCTTCGGCATCGAGAACGGCCTGATGACGACGGTGCACGCCTACACCGCCGACCAGAACCTGCAGGACGGCCCGCACAGCGACCTGCGTCGCGCCCGCGCCGCCGCGCTGAGCATCATCCCCACCTCCACCGGAGCGGCGAAGGCCATCGGCCTGGTGCTGCCGGAGCTGAAGGGCAAGCTGGACGGCTTCGCGCTGCGCGTGCCGATCCCCGTCGGCTCGATCACGGACCTCACGGTCACGTCGTCCCGCGCGGTGAGCGTCGACGAGATCAAGGCCGCCTACAAGGAGGCCGCGGAGGGCCCCATGAAGGGCATCCTCAAGTACGTGGACGAGCCCATCGTCTCCGCGGACGTCGTCGGCGACCCGCACTCGTCGCTCTTCGACGCCGAGCTGACCCGCGTCATCGGCAACCAGGTGAAGCTGTCCAGCTGGTACGACAACGAGTGGGGCTACTCCAGCCGTCTCGTCGACCTGACCGACTACGTCGCCGAGCGTCTCTGACCCCGATGCCCCTGCGCACCCTCGACTCCCTGGGGGACCTCGCCGCCCGCCGGGTCGTCGTCCGCTGCGATCTGAACGTCCCCCTGAAGGACGGCCGGATCACGGACGACGGCCGGGCGCGCGCGAGCGTCCCCACGCTGCAGCGCCTGCTCGACGCCGGAGCGACCGTCACCGTCGTCTCCCACCTGGGCCGCCCGGACGGCGCGCCCGACCCGAAGTACAGCCTGCAGCCCGTGGCCGAGCGACTCGGCGAGCTGCTGGGCCGCGAGGTCGCCTTCGTGCCCGGCACGCCCGCCGACGCGGAGCCCGGCAGCGGGTCCGTGACCGTGCTGGAGAACCTGCGGTTCGATCCGCGCGAGACCAGCAAGGACGCGGGGGAGCGGCGGGAGTTCGCCGAGGCGCTGGCGCGCCACGGCGAGGCGTTCGTCTCCGACGGGTTCGGGGTGGTGCACCGCAAGCAGGCCAGCGTCTACGAGCTGGCCCAGGTGCTGCCGAGCGCGGCCGGCCTGCTGATCGCGGCCGAGCTGGAGGTGCTGGAGCGCCTGACGGAGCGGCCCGAGAAGCCCTACGCCGTGGTGCTCGGCGGCTCCAAGGTGAGCGACAAGCTGGGGGTCATCGACCACCTGCTGCCGCGCGTGGACACGCTGCTGATCGGCGGCGGGATGCTGTTCACCTTCCTGGCGGCGAAGGGACTGAGGACGGCGAAAAGCCTGCTCGAGCCGGACCAGATCCCGACGGTGCAGGAGTACCTGCGCCGCGCGGACGAGCTGGGCGTGACGCTGCTGGTGCCCACCGACGTCGTCGTCGCGGAGTCCTTCTCCGCCGACGCCGCCCACGAGACGGTGGCGGCCGATGCGATCGAGTCCACCTCGTTCGGGGCCGACGGCATCGGGCTCGACATCGGCCCCGAATCGGCGGCGGCGTTCGCCGACGCGATCGCGGGCTCGAGGACCGTCTTCTGGAACGGCCCCATGGGCGTCTTCGAGTTCCCCGTGTTCGCGGCCGGCACGAAGCGGGTCGCTCAGGCGCTCACCGAGGTGGACGGGCTGTCCGTGGTGGGCGGCGGCGACTCCGCCGCCGCCGTCCGTGCGCTCGGCTTCGGCGACGAGCAGTTCGGCCACATCTCCACGGGTGGCGGGGCCAGCCTCGAGTTCCTCGAGGGCGAGCGACTGCCGGGCCTCGAGGTGCTCGGCCGCGAGGGAGCGGAATGACCACGGACGCGGGCCGCAGGCCCTTCATCGCCGGCAACTGGAAGATGAACCTGGACCACCTCCAGGGCATCGCCCTGGTGCAGAAGCTGGCCTGGACGCTGAAGGACGCGGGCTTCGACCGCGGTTCGGTGGAGATCGCGGTCTTCCCGCCCTTCACCGACATCCGCAGCGTGCAGACGCTGATCGACGCCGACGACCACGCCCTGGCCTACGGCGCGCAGGACCTGTCGCCGCACGACTCCGGCGCCTACACCGGCGACGTCTCCGGCCAGTTCCTGGCGGCGCTCGGCTGCACGTACGTGCTCATCGGCCACTCCGAGCGCAGGACCGGGCACGGCGAGACCGACGAGGTCGTGAACGCCAAGGTGCTCGCCGCCGTGCGGCACGGGCTCGTGCCCGTGATCTGCGTGGGGGAGACCGAGGCCGAGCTGGAGGAGCACGGCACGAGCGCCGTGCCCGTCGCGCAGACCCGTGCGGCGCTGGCGGGCGTCGCGCCCGGCACCCCGGTCGTGATCGCCTACGAGCCGGTCTGGGCGATCGGCACCGGCAAGGTCGCGACCCCGGAGACGGCGCAGCAGGTCGGCGCGGCCATCCGCGGGGCGGTGCAGGAGGTGCTCGGCGCGGACGACGCGGCGGCCACCCGGATCCTGTACGGCGGCTCGGTGAAGAGCGGCAACATCGCCGGCTTCATGCGGCAGCCGGACGTGGACGGCGCCCTCGTCGGCGGCGCGAGCCTCGACCCGGCGGAGTTCGCGGGCATCGCGCGCTTCCCGCAGCACCTGGGCGTCTGACGCCCCGCCGGTCCGCGCCTCCGGCGCACCGGCGGGGCGCCGCTATACTTGCCGTCGCTGAGAACAGGCTGCGCGACGAGAACGGAGACCACGATGGACATCCTCGAAGCCGTGATGCTCGTGATCCTCGCGATCACCAGCGTGCTGCTGACCCTGCTGATCCTGCTGCACAAGGGCCGGGGCGGCGGCCTGTCCGACATGTTCGGCGGCGGCGTGACCTCGAACCTCGGCGCTTCGGGCGTCGCAGAGCGGAACCTCAACCGGATCACGGTCGTGCTCGGCCTGATCTGGTTCGCCGCGATCGTGGTGCTCGGCCTCATCACACGCTTCACCGGCGGCGTCTGAGGACGCCCCGCAACGACGAACGGCAGGGAGACAGGACCATGGCGTCTGGTGGCAGCGCGATCCGAGGATCGCGAGTCGGTGCAGGACCGATGGGTGAGCAGGACCACGGGCACCACGCGGAGCGCGTGGCCGTGTCCTACTGGGACGCCCTCGGCAACGAGACGGTCCGGTACTTCGCCGCGAACCTGCCCGACGACGAGATCCCGTCGACCATCGACTCCCCGTCGAGCGGTCTGCCCGCCGGTCGCGACCAGGCCAACCCGCCGGCGATGCAGAAGACCGAGCCCTACAAGACGCATCTCGCCTACGTGAAGGAGCGGCGCACCGACGAGGAGGCCGCGAGCCTGCTCGACGAGGCGCTGAAGCAGCTGCGGATCCGTCGCGGGAAGATCTCCGCCGACAGCTGAGGCGTCGACGACGAGGGCCGGTCCGCGAGGACCGGCCCTCGACCTCTTCGACCGACTGCTCGAGATCCGGACAGCGACCCGGGCGCGGAGCGCCCCGGCGGCTCATGCCGCCGAACGCGTGCCGCGCCAGCGGCACAGCGTCTGCGGCGGGGCCGGCTCCCGGCCGTCCGGTGCTGAGAGGACGAGGAGCCGGTCGCGCCGCAGGCGCTCCAGATGGATCAGTACTGGCTGGCGATCAGCTCGTCCGGCACCTGGGACGCCGCGTCGCCGTCGACGAAGAAGACCGTGCGGCGGCGGCCCTGCGCGCCCGCGGCGGGCACCTCCTCCGCCGAGGCGCCGGCGAGGGCCAGGCCCAGCGCGGACGCCTTCTCCGCTCCGGAGAGCACCAGCCAGATGCGCTCAGAGCTGTTGAGCACGGGCAGGGTGAGGCTGAGCCGCTCGGGCGGCGGCTTGGGGCTGCTGCGGTCGGGGACGACGAGTTCGGCGCCGTCCCGCGTGACGCCGTGCCCGGGGAAGAGCGAGGCGATGTGGCCGTCGGGGCCGACGCCGAGGAAGGTGATGTCGAAGCGCGGCACGGGCAGGCGCAGGCCGGGATCGGCGTGCTGCCGCAGCTGCTCGGCGTAGGCCTCCGCCGCCTCGTCGATGTCCGCGATCTCGTCCGACGCCGGGAAGGGGTGGATGTGGTCCTCGGGCGTCGGCAGGTGGTCCAGCAGCGCGGCGCGGGCCTGCGCCTCGTTGCGGTCGGGGTCCGCCTTCGGCACGAACCGCTCGTCGCCCCACCAGAAGTGCACGCGCGTCCAGTCGATCGCCGACCGCATCGGCGAGGCGGCGATGGCCTCCTGCACACCCGTGCCGACCGTGCCGCCCGTCAGCACGACGTTCACCTCGTGGTACTCGTCGAACAGGTCGGTGAGCTTCGTCAGGAAGCGGGCGGCGACCGCGGCGATGAGCGCGTCCAGGTCGGGGTGCACGAGCACCCGGCGTTCGTTGGTCACGATCCTCCCGTCATCGCCGGCGGTGCGGCGTCGCGTTCGAGTGCGGCGAGCCCCCGGGACAGGACGTCCCCGTAGAGGTCGTCCGGGTCGAGTCGGCGCAGCTCCTCGGCGAGGCAGTCTCGCAGACTGCGCCGGGGGAGCGACACGTCGTGCACCGGCTGATCAGGCTGCGTCAGCCTGGCGACGTCGGGCACCGCCCGCTCGAGCTCGATGGCACCGCCCGGGCGGTGAAGCCGTACGCCGTGGATGCCGCTGGAGCCGGTCGACCGGTCGGACAGCACGACGGACACCGGTACCTGCAGGGCCAGCTGCAGCCACGCCGCCAGCAGCTCGGTGGAGGGGGAGCCGATCGCGCCCGAGACCTCCACGCGCTCCACCGGCTCGTAGGGCGGCTGGTCCAGCGCTGCGGCGAGCACCGCCCGCCAGTGCGTCAACCGGGTCCAGGCCAGATCGGTGTCGCCCGGCCGGTAGGACCCCGCGAGGTGGTCCAGCGCGGCCCGCGGATCGCGGTGCGACGCGGCGTCGGTGATGCGCCGCTGCGCGATCCTGCCGAGCGGCGACTCGGCCACGACGGCGGGCACGTCGGCGCCCGGCCACCAGGCCACCACGGGCGCGTCGGGCAGCAGCAGGCCGGTGACCAGGCCCTCCTCGTCGGAGCCGGCCGGTCCGACCGCTCGCAGCACGATGACCTCGCTGGCCCCGGCGTCGCCCCCGACGCGGATCTGCGCGTCGAGACGGGCGTCGCCCTCCTGGCCGCCGGGCTCGCGGACGATGGCGACGACCCGCATCGGGTGCTCCCGGGACGCCTCGTTGGCCGCCCGGATCACGGCCTCCTCCTCGCCGGAGACGGTGCTGATCACCAGGGTGAGCACGCGGCCGAGCGCCACGGCACCGCCCTCGCTGCGCAGGTCGACCAGCGCCCTGCTGACCTTCGCCGCGGTGGTGTCGGGCAGCTCGACGATCACGGTCGCCTCCAGGTGCGGCCGTCGCGGGCCATCAGTGCGTCGGCGGAGGCGGGACCCCAGCTGCCGGGCCGGTACTGCTCGGGCCGCCCGCACGACGCCCAGAACCGCTCCACCGGGTCGAGGATCATCCAGGACAGCTCGACCTCCTCGTGACGGGGGAAGAGGGGCGGATCGCCCAGCAGGACGTCCAGGATCAGGCGCTCGTACGCCTCCGGGCTCGCCTCGGTGAAGGCGTGCCCGTAGCCGAAGTCCATGGTCACGTCGCGCACCTGCATGTCGGCGCCGGGAACCTTGGAGCCGAAGCGGATCGTGACGCCCTCGTCGGGCTGCACCCGGATCACCAGCGCGTTCTGCCCCAGCTGCGAGGTCTGGCTCTCGGCGAAGAGCTGGTGCGGGGCGCGCTTGAAGACCACCGCGATCTCGGTCACCCGGCGACCGAGGCGCTTGCCGGCGCGCAGGTAGAAGGGCGCTCCGGCCCAGCGGCGGGTGCCGATGTCGAGCCGGATCGCCGCGTAGGTCTCGGTGGCGGAGTCCGGTGCCATGCCGTCCTCCTCCAGGAAGCCGACGACGTGCTCGCCGCCCTGCCAGCCGGACGCGTACTGCCCGCGGGCGGTCGCGGTCGACAGGTCCGCCGGCAGCCGCACCGCCGACAGCACCTTCTCCTTCTCCGCCCGCAGGTGCGCGGCGTCGAACGACACCGGCTCCTCCATGGCGGTGAGGGCGAGCAGCTGCAGCAGATGGTTCTGGATGACGTCGCGCGCGGCCCCGATGCCGTCGTAGTAGCCGGCGCGGCCGCCGACGCCGATGTCCTCGGCCATCGTGATCTGCACGTGGTCGACGTGGTTCGCGTTCCAGATCGGCTCGAAGAGCGTGTTGGCGAACCGCAGGGCCAGCAGGTTCTGGACCGTCTCCTTGCCCAGGTAGTGGTCGATGCGGAACACCGAGTCGGCGGGGCAGACGCGTTCGACGACGCCGTTCAGCTCACGCGCGCTCTCGAGGTCCGACCCGAACGGCTTCTCGATGACGACGCGGCGCCACCGGCCGTCGCGCTGCTCGGCGAGTCCGGCTGCGGCGAGCCGCTCCGTGACGTTCGGGAAGTCCTTCGGGGGGATCGACAGGTAGAACGCGGTGTTGCCCTGCGTGCCGCGCGTGCGGTCGAGGTCGGCGAGGGTCTCGCTGAGCCGCGTGAAGCCGGCCCCGTCGTCGAACGTGCCCTGCACGAACCGGACGCCGCGCTCCAGCTGCTGCCAGACGTCGTCGCGGAACGGGGTCCGCGCGTGCTGCCGGACCGCGTCGTGCACGACCCCGGCGAAGTCGGCGTCGCTCCAGTCGCGTCGGCCGAAGCCGACGAGGGCGAACCCGGGCGGCAGCAGGCCGCGGTTCGCCAGGTCGTAGACGGCCGGCAGCAGCTTCTTGCGCGCCAGGTCGCCCGTCACGCCGAACAGGACGAGCGCGGAGGGACCCGCGATGCGGCTGAGCCGCCGGTCGCCGGGCAGCCGCAGGGGGTTGACCCCGGGGCCGATCGGCGCGGTCACGGCAGCACCGGTGCCCCGGGTCCGGCCGGAGCCGGACCCGGGGGGACGGGGACCGCCACTCAGTTCGAGCCGATGGCGTCCGACACCGTGTCGGACAGCTCGTGCCAGGAGACGATGAACTTCTCGACGCCCTCGCGCTCGAGCTGGTCGGTGACCTCGTCGATGTCGACGCCGACCGCCTTCAGGCGCTCCAGGTCCTGACGCGCCTCGTCGTACTTGCCGACGATCGTGTCGCCCTTCACGTCGCCGTGGTCGGCGACCGCGTCGAGCGTCTTCTCCGGCATCGTGTTGACCACGCCGTGGGTGACCAGGTCGACGACGTAGAACGTGTCGGGCAGGCTCGGGTCCTTGACGCCGGTGGAGGCCCACAGCGGCCGCTGGCGGTTGGCGCCCTGCTCCTGCAGCTCGATGGCCTTCTCGGCCGCGAACGCCTCGACGAAGAGCTCGTAGGCGAGCCGCGCGTTCGCGACGGCCGACCTGCCCTTCAGCGACTTCGCCTCGTCCGTGCCGATCGCGTCGAGGCGCTTGTCGATCTCGCTGTCGACGCGCGACACGAAGAACGACGCGACCGAGTGGATCGTCGACAGGTCGACGCCCTTCGCGGCGGCCTGGGACAGGCCCTCGAGGTAGGCGTCGATGACCGCGCGGTAGCGCTCGAGCGAGAAGATCAGCGTGACGTTGACGCTGATGCCCTCGGCGATCACGGCGGTGATGGCGGGGAGGCCCTCGAGCGTCGCCGGGATCTTGATCATCACGTTCGGCTTGCCGATCGTGCTCCACAGCCGCTTCGCCTCGGCGATCGTGGCGTCGGTGTCGTGGGCCAGCTCGGGGGAGACCTCGATGGAGACCCGCCCGTCGTAGCCGTTCGACGACTCGTACACGTCGGCGAACACGTCCGCGGCGTCGGAGACGTCGCGGGTGGTGATCTCGAAGATCGCCGTGTCGACGTCGGCGCCCTTCGCCTTCAGCTCCTGGACCTGCTCGTCGTAGGCCTCGCCCTTCGCCAGCGCGGCGGCGAAGATCGTGGGGTTGGTCGTCACGCCGACGACGTTCTTCTCCGCGATGAGCCGCTGCAGGCCCTTCGAGGCGATGCGCTCGCGGGACAGGTCGTCCAGCCAGATGCTCACCCCCGCCTCGGACAGGGCCTCGGTGTTCGAGCCGGTGGTGGTCTCGGTGTCGGTCATGTTCGTCCTCTCGATCGTTCCCGCCGGGTCCGCGTCAGCGGCCCAGCGACTCCTTCGCGGCGGCCACGACGTGCTCCGTGGTGATGCCGAACTCCTGCAGCAGGAAGTCGCCGTCGGCGCTGGCGCCGTAGTGGTCGATGCCGACCGCGCGGCCCCCGTCGCCGAGGTACTTGTGCCAGCCGAGCGTCGCGCCGGCCTCCACGGAGACGCGGGCCTTGACGCCGGAGGGGATCACCGACTCGCGGTACTCCGCGCTCTGCTCGTCGAACCACTCCAGGCACGGCGCGGACACGACCTGCGCGTCGACGCCCTGCTCGGCGAGCTTCAGTCGGGCCTCCACCGCGACCTGCAGCTCGGAGCCGGTGGCGATCAGCACCACGTCGGGCGTGCCGTTCTTCGCCGCGGCGAAGACGTAGGCGCCCTTCGCGACGCCGGCCGCCGACGCGTACACGTCGCCCTCGGCGTCGCCCTCGCCGCGCTCGAACACCGGCAGGTTCTGCCGGGACAGCGCGAGGCCGGCCGGACCCATCCGCCGCGCCATGACCTGCTTCCAGGCCTCCGCCGTCTCGTTCGCGTCGCCGGGGCGGATCACGTCGAGCTGGGGGATGAGGCGCAGGGCCCACAGCGTCTCGACCGGCTGGTGCGTCGGCCCGTCGCCGCCCAGCGCGACGGAGTCGTGCGTCCAGACGTAGATGGTGGGCGCCTTCATCAGCGCGGCCAGCCGCACGGCCGGACGCATGTAGTCGCTGAAGATCAGGAAGGTCGCGCCGAAGACGCGGGTGTTCCCGTGCAGCACGATGCCGTTCAGGATGTTGCCCATCGCGTGCTCGCGGATGCCGAAGTGCAGCACGCGGCCGTAGGGGTCGGCCTTCCACATCGCGGTGGCGCGCTCCGGCGGCAGGAAGCTGCCGGCGCCCTCGATCGCGGTGTTGTTGGACTCGGCGAGGTCGGCGGAGCCGCCCCAGAACTCGGGCACGTGCTTCGCGATGCCGTTGATGACCTTGCCGGAGGCGACGCGGGTCGAGACGGCCTTGCCGGCCGGGAAGACCGGCACCTCGGCGAACGCGTCCTCGGGCAGGTCGCCGGCCAGCATGCGGTCCAGCAGCGCCTTGCGCTCCGGGTTCGCGGCGGCCCAGGCGTCGAAGCCCTCGTCCCACTCCGCGTGCTGCGCCTTGCCGCGGTCCACGGCCTCGCGGGTGTGCGCGATGACGTCGGGGGCGACGTCGAAGGTCTTCTCGGGGTCGAGGCCGAGCGCCTCCTTCATGCCGGCGATCTCGGCGTCGCCCATGGCCGCGCCGTGGATCTTGCCGGTGTTGCGCAGGGTCGGCGCGGGCCAGCCGATGATCGTCTTCAGCACGATGATCGACGGCTTGTCCGTCC
>JAKONM010000140.1 GCA_022701925.1 Microbacteriaceae bacterium | reverse complement strand
GTCCCGGCGAACGGGGGCCTCGGGCGCTGCTCACCGTCGTCGCGGCCGCCCTGGGCGTCGTGCCGCTGACCCCCGAGACCGCGGCCGACCTGGTCACCGGCCCCTGCTGCGGGCTCGACCGCCTGGCGCTGCGCCGGCTGCGGCTGGCGCTGCGGGTGGAGGAGCTGGGCGGCGGGGGCGCCCGCGGCGCGGGCGAGCTGCTGGCCGACGCGCTGGGCGATCCGCGCCGCCTCGCCACGCTGCCGGGGGCGCGCCGCGCGCAGCGGCTGGCCGAGACGATGGCGTCCGTCCGCACGGCCGAGGCCTCCGGCGCCTCGGCGGAGGAGCTGCTGTGGCTGGTCTGGGACCGCAGCGGCCTGGCCGGGCCCTGGCGCGAGCGCGCGCTGGCGGAAGGGGTCGCCTCCGCCGAGGCGAACCGCGATCTCGACGGCGTCGTCGCGCTGTTCGCGGCCGCGGCGAGGGCCGCCGAGCGCGCGCCGCTGGACCCGGCCGCGGTGTTCCTGACCGCGCAGCTGGCGGCCGACGTGGTCGAGGACTCCCTGGCCCCGCGCGGCGCCCGCGAGGGGGTCCTGGTGACCACGCCGGTCGGCGCGGCCGGCCTGGAGTTCGACGTGGTCGTCGTGGCCGGGCTGCAGGACGGGGTGTGGCCCGACCTGCGGCCGCGCGGCTCGCTGCTCGCGCCGGCCGAGCTGGCCGCGGTGCTCGACGGCCGCGAGGCGCGGCCCGGCACGACCGATGAGCGCCGGGCGGTGCTGTCCGACGAGCTGCGGCTGTTCGTGCTCGCCGCATCCCGCGCGCGGCGGCGGCTGGTGCTGGCCGCGGTGGCGAACGACGACGAGGCGCCCTCCGTGCTGTTCGGCCTGGCCGACGGGCCCGCCCCCGACGCGCTCGCCGCGCCGCCGAACGCGCTCCGCCCGCTGGTGGGTCACCTGCGCCGGTCCCTGGTGGTCGCGGACGGCCCCGAGCGGGACGACGCGGCCGCGGCGCTGGCGCGGCTGGCGTCCGCCGGGGTGCCGGGAGCGTCGCCGGACGACTGGTGGGGCCTCGCCGCCCCGACGACCGAGGCTCCGCTGCAGCCCGATCCCGACGAGCCCGTGCACGTGTCGCCGTCGAAGCTCGAGCGGTTCGAGGAGAGCCAGCTGGACTGGTTCGCCGAGCGCATCGGCGGCGGCGAGTCCATGCTGTCGAGCGCGATCGGCACGATGCTGCACTGGGTGCTCGAGACCGCCCTCGCCCCCGACCCGGCGCTGCTGCTGACGGCGCTGGAGGGCCGCTGGCGCGAGCTGGACTTCGAGGCGGCCTGGATCGGCGAGCGCGAGCACCGGCTCGCCGAGCGGATGGTCCGGTCCATCGCGGCCTACCTGGCCGCGACCGCGGCCGAGGGGTGGTCCGTCGCGGGCGGCGAGACCCCGTTCGAGTTCCGGGTCGGCCGCGCCCTGGCGCGGGGGTCCATCGACCGCATCGAGCGCGACCGCGACGGGACCGTCCGCGTCGTCGACCTGAAGACCGGCTCGACCCGCGTGACCGCGAAGGACGCGCCCGCTCACGCCCAGCTGGGCGTCTACCAGCTGGCCGTGGCCGGCGGCGCGGTGGAGGGCGTGCCGCCGGAGGCGCCGAGCGGAGGCGCTGCGCTGCTCTACGTGCGGTCGAAGTCGAAGCGGCCCTACGACCTGGTGCCGCAGGGGGTGCTGGACGACGAGGCGGCGGCCCTCTTCCGCCAGCGCCTGCGGGCCGCGGCCGAGGGCATGGCGGGCGCCTCGTTCGAGGGCACCGTCGAGCCGGCGGTGCGGCACGGCCAGGCGTCGTTCCGGCCGTGGCTGCTGCGGGTGCCGGAGGTCTGCGGTGGCTGAGCGCAGGGTGCCGGCGGCGGTCATCGCCGAGCGGCTGGGACTGCACCCGCCGACCCCGCAGCAGCGCGCGGTGATCGAGGCGCCGCTGGGGCCGGCGCTCGTGGTGGCGGGTGCGGGCAGCGGCAAGACCGAGACGATGGCGATGCGGGTGCTCTGGCTGCTCGCGAACGGGCTGGTCGAGGCGCCGCAGGTCCTGGGCCTCACCTTCACCCGCAAGGCCGCCTCCGAGCTGGCGGAGCGCATCCGCACCCGGCTGCGGGCGCTGCACGGCGCCGGGCTCGCCGCGGGGTACGACCCCTTCGACCCGCCGGTCGTCTCCACCTACAACGCCTTCGCGAACGGGCTGTACCGCGACAACGCGGTGCGCATCGGGCGCGATGCGGACGGCGTGGTGCTGGGCGACGCCTCCGCCTGGCAGCTGGCGCGACGGGTCGTGCTGGAGGCGGACGACCGCGTCGGCGGGCTGGACGTCGGGGTCGACCGGGTGACCGAGCTGGTGCTCGCGCTGGCGAACGGCGTGGGCGAGCACGCCGCCGACACGGCGGCCGTGCGGGGGTTCGCCGCCGCCTACGGCGAGGCCCTGGCGGCGCTGGAGCACGGCCGGTTCCCGATGCAGGGCGACTACGACGAGGCCGCGCTGCCCGCGGCGACCCTGCCGGTGCTGCTCGACCTGGTGGACGCGTTCCGGGCCGCCAAGCGGGCGGCCGGGGCCGTGCAGTTCAGCGACCAGGTGGCGCTGGGCCTCGAGATCACCGCGGCCGCCCCCGACGTCGTCGAGGCGCTGAGACTGCGGCACCGCGTGGTCCTGCTCGACGAGTACCAGGACACCTCCGTCGTGCAGACCCGCCTGCTGGCGCGCCTGTTCGGCGGCGGTGCCGTGATGGCCGTCGGCGACCCGCACCAGTCGATCTACGGCTGGCGGGGCGCGTCGGCCGCGAACCTCGAGTCGTTCGCGGGGGACTTCGGCGGCGAGCGGCAGGTGGCCGTCCACGCCCTGAACGTCAGCTGGCGGAACGGCACCCGCATCCTGGCCGCGGCCAACGCCGTCGCGGAGCCGCTGACCGCGGCCTCGCGCGTGCCGGTGGAGCGGCTGGCGGCCTCCCCGACCGCCAGCGGGCTCGAGGTGGACCTGGTCTTCGGCGAGACCCTGACGCACGAGGCGGACGCGGTCGCGGCCTGGTTCGCCGAGCGGCTGGCCGAGGGCGGGGCGACGCCGCCGTCCGCCGCGATGCTGCTGCGGGCGCGGAAGACGCTGCCGGAGTTCCTGGCCGCGTTCCGCCGGGCGGGCGTGCCGTACCACGTGCTGGGCGTCGGCGGCCTGCTGCTGGAGCCCGAGGTGACCGACCTGGTCGCGGCGCTGCGGGTGGTGCACGACGCCGGCGCCGGGCAGGAGCTGCTGCGGCTGCTGGCGGGGGGCCGCTGGCGGGTGGGGCCCGCCGACCTGGCCGCGCTGCAGGGCCTGGCCCGATGGCTGGAGCGGCACGACCCGGCCGAGCAGCGGCTGCAGCCCGCCGTCGCCGAGGCGCTGCAGCGCTCGTTGGCCGAGGGGGAGACCGCCTCCATCGTCGACGCCCTCGACTTCCTGGCGCGGCGACGGGGCCACGGGGCGATCCGGGGCTTCACGGAGGAGGGGCTCCAGCGCCTCACGGACGCGGGCCGCCTCTTCGCCGGGCTGCGGCTGCGTGCGGGCGGCGACCTGCCCGCGTTCGTGCGGCTGGTCGTCGAGACCCTGGGCCTGGACGTGGAGGTCGCGGCCAACGACCGCCGCGTCGGCCCGGCCCCGCTGCACGCGTTCGACGAGGCGCTCCTCGGCTACCTGGCGGTGGCCGAGGCGGCGACGCTCGGCGGCTTCCTCGGCTGGCTGCAGACCGCCGAGCAGAAGGAGGACCTGTCCCCGCGGCCGGAGCCGGCCGAGCCCGGCACCGTGCAGGTGCTCACCGTGCACGGCTCGAAGGGCCTGGAGTGGGACGCCGTGGCGGTGCCGAGGCTGGTCGCTGACGAGCTGCCGTCGAAGCCGCAGAGCACCAAGGGCTGGCTGTCGGCGGGCACCCTGCCGTGGGCCTTCCGCGGCGACGCGGCGGAGCTGCCCGAGCTGGCCTGGCGCGGGCTCGCCGACCGCAAGGCGCTGAAGGCCGAGGTCGCGCGCTACAAGGCCGAGGTGGGGCGGATGCTGCTGGCGGAGGAGCGGCGCCTGGCCTACGTGGCCGTCACCCGCGCGCGGCACCGCCTGCTGGTGAGCGGCTCGTTCTGGGCGACGCAGACGGCCTGGCGGGGGCCGTCGCCCTTCCTGCTCGACCTGGCCGCGGCCGGCGTCGTGCCGCAGCCGCCCGAGGCGCCGGAGTCGGACACCGCGCCGGAGGGCACGCCGGCCGCGACCTTCCGCTGGCCCGCCGACCCGCTCGGCGGCCGGCGGCGTGCGGTGGAGCAGGCCGCCGAGG
>JAKONM010000139.1 GCA_022701925.1 Microbacteriaceae bacterium | reverse complement strand
CATCCAGGTGCCGACGTTCGAGACGACCGCGCCGCCCGCCCAGATGCGGTAGTCGCGCACGTGCAGGGAGCGGAACATGCTGCTCCCCGGATGATCGCTCATTGCATAACCAGTGTATGCATCCGATCCTGAAGGGGTGCGCGCGGCAGGATGGCCGGGTGCAGTGGATCCGCGACGACGAGGGCGTGGAGATCGCCGTGCACGAGTGGCCGGTCGACGGACCCCGCGCCGTGGTGCAGATCTCGCACGGCATCGGCGAGCACGCGCAGCGCTACGCCGCGCTGGCCGCCGACCTGAACCGGGCGGGGTTCGCGGTCGTCGCGGACGACCACCGCGGGCACGGCCTCACCGGGCGGCGGCAGTGGGGCGACCCGGCGAGGATGGGGCGGCCGGGGCCCGGCGGGCTGCGCGCCGTCGTCGGCGCCGTGCAGCTGGTCACGCGCCTGGCCCGCGACCTGCATCCCGGCCTGCCGCTGGTGCTGGTCGCGCACAGCTGGGGCTCGCTGATGGCCCAGATGGCGCTGAACGACGACCCCGGCGCGGTCGACGGCCTGGTGCTGTCGGGCACCGCGTACCGGATGCCGGGCTTCATGGACGCGGGCGACCTGAACCGCCGGCACGCGGTGAAGGGCGGCAGCGGCGCCGAGTGGCTGAGCCGCGACCCGGCCGTCGCGCAGCGCTGGCTCGACGACCCGCTGACCTTCCCCGCGCAGACCGCGAAGCTCCTCGGGCTCCGCGACGGCCTGCGCCTCTTCGGCCGGCCCGCGCGCGATCTGCCCCCGGGCCTGCCGGTGCTGCTGCAGGCCGGCACCGACGACACCCTGGGCGGCCGCCGCAGCGTGGAGCGGCTGGCGAAGGAGTACCGCGAGCGCAGCGGACTGAGCGACGTCACGGCGCTGCTGTACGAGGGGGCCAGGCACGAGGTCTACAACGAGGTGAACCGCGACGAGGTGGTGGGCGACCTGGTCCGCTGGATCGAGGAGCACGTGGTCGAGAGGGAGGCGGTCCGATGACCGACGCGCTGCACGGCGAGGCTGTTCCCGATGACTCGCCGTTGCACGGCGAGTACAAGGTGCCGGGCGGCAAGCTGGTCGTCGTCGACCTGCAGGTGCAGGACGGGCGCATCGCCGCCTTCCGGCTGGCCGGCGACTTCTTCCTGGAGCCCGACGAGGCGCTGGAGGCCATCGACCGCGCGATCACCGGGCTGCCGGTCGACACCACGGCGGCGGACTTCGCCGTCGCGGTGCGCGCATCGCTGCCGGAGGGCGCGGTGCTGCTGGGCTTCACCCCGGAGGGCGTCGCCACCGCGATCCGTCGCGCCGTGGGGCGCGCGGCCGAGTGGCGCGACTTCGAGTGGAGCCTGGTGCACCCGGGTCCCTTCGCGCCGGCCGTGCACCTGGCGCTCGACCAGGTGCTGACGGAGGAGGTCGGCGCGGGCCGGCGCGCGCCGACCCTGCGCATCTGGGAGTGGGACCGGCCCGCGGTCGTGATCGGCAGCTTCCAGTCGCTGAAGAACGAGGTCGACCTGCAGAACGCGGCGAAGTACGGCATCGACGTCGTGCGGCGCATCTCCGGCGGCGGTGCCATGTTCATGGAGGCGGGCAGCGTGGTCACCTACTCCCTGTACGCCCCGGGCGACCTGGTGCGGGGCATGTCGTTCGCCGAGTCCTACGCCTACCTGGACGACTGGGTGCTGCAGGCGCTCCGGTCGCTCGGGATCGAGGCCACCTATCAGCCGCTGAACGACATCAGCTCGCCCGCCGGCAAGATCGGCGGCGCCGCGCAGAAGCGGCTGGGCGGCGGCGCCGTGCTGCACCACGTGACCATGGCCTACGACATGGACGGCGACAAGATGGTGCAGGTGCTGCGCATCGGCCGCGAGAAGATGAGCGACAAGGGCACCGTCAGCGCCGCCAAGCGGGTGGACCCCCTGCGCAAGCAGACCGGGCTGTCGCGCGCGGCGATCATCGAGCGCATGGAGCAGACCTTCCAGACGCTGACCGGCGCGCAGCGCGGCGACCTGACGGACGACGAGGTCGCGCAGGCGGAGGAGCTGGTGCGCACGAAGTTCAGCACCGAGGAGTGGCTGCACCGCGTGCCCTGACCCGCCGGGCGGGCCTCGGGGCTGCAGGACTCCGATCGCCCTTGGCGGACTCATAGGCGGCACGGCCGGGGGTGCGGAAGGCGCTCCGGCAGCATGGTGTTGCACCTGATGCGCCGGTGACCCGCCGGCCGGAGAGGGATCCATGCCGCACCGGCACCACAACGGACTGAAGACGGCGCTGCTGTTCGGCCTGCTGAGCGCCGTGATCCTGGGCGTCAGCGTCCTGCTGTTCGGGAACAACATCGGCGCGCTGACGATCGCCCTGGTGATCGCGCTCGCCGTGAACCTGGGCACCTACTGGTTCAGCGACACGGTCGCCATCAAGGCGATGCGCGCCCGCCCGGTGAGCGAGGCGGAGCAGCCGGAGATGCACCGCATCGTCCGCGAGCTGTCCGCGGCCGCGGGGCAGCCGATGCCGCGCCTGTACGTGTCGCCGACGGCGGCCCCGAACGCGTTCGCGACCGGGCGCAACCCGCAGCACGCGGCCGTGTGCTGCACCGAGGGGATCCTGCAGATCCTCGACCGACGCGAGCTGCGCGGGGTGCTGGGCCACGAGCTCATGCACGTGTACAACCGCGACATCCTCACCTCCTCCATCGCCGGCGCGCTCAGCTCGGTGATCACCTACCTGGCCTACGCCGCGCTGCTCTTCGGCGGCGGCCGCGACGAGCGCAGCAACCCGGCCGCCGCGATGCTGATGCTCTTCCTCGGACCGCTGGCGGCCGGCATCGTGCAGATGGCCATCAGCCGCACCCGCGAGTACGACGCGGACGAGGACGGCGCGCGCCTGACCGGTGACCCGCTGGCGCTCGCGTCGGCGCTGAGCAAGCTGGAGCGGGGCGTGCAGCAGCGCCCGCTGGCGCCGGAACCGCAGCTGAAGTCGGCGAGCCACATGATGATCGCCAACCCGTTCAGCGCGCGCGACGTGGGGCAGTTGTTCAGCACGCACCCGCCGATGCGGCAGCGCATCGCGCGCCTCGAGGCGATGGCGGGCCGGCCCCTCTCCCGCTGACCCGGGCCCGCGCGATCCGCGATCCGCGATCCGCCCGCCTCGCGCGACTTGCCACTCGATGTCGTCCCGGCCCCCTCGAACCGGCGTCGGGTGGCAACCCGCTGTCCGTCGGGCGGGTGACTTGCCAGGGGATGCCGGTGCGGCAGGCTCGAATCGGCGTCGAGTGGCAAGCGCGCTCCCGGACGCGGTACCGAGGCGGAAGCGGAAGCGCCGCCGAGCGGGCTGTTTCGCGGGTGTGACGCTTCATCGATCCACCGCCCACTCCCAGGGGATCTCCGGGAAGGTGACGCAACCGTCCCCGAGGAGCCCCGATGTCGAGAAGCTCGCTGTTCCGCACCCGCGACGTCGCCGACATGATCCGGGAGACGGAGGGCGACGGCGAGCGGCTGCAGAAGACCATCGGACCGTTCGCGCTGACCGCCCTGGGCGTCGGCGCGATCATCGGCACCGGCATCTTCGTGGTGATCGGGGAGGGCGCGAACCTGGCCGGGCCGGGCGTGATCCTGGCTTTCGTCCTGGCCGCCGTCACCTGCGCGTTCTCCGCGCTGTCCTACGCCGAGCTGGCGTCGTCGGTGCCGGTCAGCGGCAGCGCCTACACCTTCACCTACGCCACCATGGGCGAGCTGGTCGCCTTCATCATCGGCTGGGACCTGATCCTGGAGTACGGCGTCTCCGTCGCCGCGGTCGCGGTCGGCTGGGGCGGCAACGTCAACGAGTTCCTGCAGTCCGCCTTCGGCTTCGCGCTGCCGGACGCCATCTCGAAGTCGCCCTCGGAGGGCGGGGTGTTCAACATCCCGGCGGTCGTCATCGTGCTGGTGATCGCAGGCCTGCTGACGATCGGCACCCGGGAGAGCGCCCGGGCCAACGCCGTGATGGTCGTCGTGAAGATCGTGATCCTGCTGTTCTTCATCGTCACCGCCTTCACGGCGTACGACGCGGGCCACTTCGACCCCTTCGCCCCGAACGGGTTCGGCGGGGTGGCCACCGCGGCGGGCGTGATCTTCTTCGCCTACATCGGGTTCGACGCGGTGTCGACGGCCTCGGAGGAGTCGAAGAAGCCGGGCCGCGACCTGCCGATCGCGATCATCGGCTCCCTGCTGATCTCGACGCTGCTCTACGTGCTGGTCGCCTGGGCGGCCGTCGGCGTCGCTCCGGTGAAGACGCTGTCGGGCAGCGACGCGCCGCTGGCGACGGCGCTGCGCGAGGGCGCGGGCATCCCGTGGGCCGGCGCCGTGCTGTCGGCCGGCGCCCTGATCGCCATCACGAGCGTCGTGCTGGTGATCATGTACGGGCAGACCCGCATCTTCTTCGCGATGTGCCGCGACGGCCTGCTGCCTCGGCGCCTCGCGTCGGTGCACCCGCGCTACAACACCCCGTACAAGCTGACGATCGGGTTCGGGGTCTTCATCGCGATCCTCGCGGCGCTGGTGCCGCTGGACGAGATCGTGAAGCTGGTCAACATCGGCACCCTGTTCGCCTTCGTGCTCGTCAACGTCGGCGTGATCGTGCTGCGCCGCACGAAGCCGGACATGCCGAGGCCGTTCCGGGTGCCGCTGGTGCCCGTGCTGCCGATCGTCGGCATCCTGCTCTGCGGCTACCTGATCGCGCAGCTGCCGGCCGAGACCTGGATCCGGTTCGTCGTCTGGCTGGCCATCGGCCTCGCGATCTACTTCGGCTACTCCCGCAAGCAATCGCGGCTCACGACCGAGCACCGCGACGAGCCCGTGGAGCAGCGGTCGTGACCGCCCCGGTCGTCGCGGCCTGCAAGGGCGCCGCGATCCCGGACGTGCTGGCGTTCGCGGCGCTGCTCGCGGGCGCGGACTCGCGGCCGCTGCAGGCGGTCACGGTCTACCCGGGCCAGGTGCCGGTCGGCGTGGGGCGCGCGGACAGCGAGTGGGTGGCCCACAACCGCGCCGAGGCCCAGGCGATCCTCGACGGCGCCAGGGCTGCGATGCCGGGAACGGGCGTCGCGCGCTGGACCGCCCGCGCCGCGGAGTCGGCGCCCCGCGGGCTGCACGAGGTGATGGAGGCCGCCGGTCCCGGCGTCATCGCCGTGCTCGGCTCGCACGACGCCCGCGGCAGCCGCCGCACGGCGCCGGGCAGCACGGCCGAGCGCCTGCTGACGGGCGCCCCGGGGCCGGTGGTGCTGGTGCCGTGGGACTACGAGGAGTTCGCGGCCCCGGCGATCCGCCGCATCGCGGTCGCCTTCATCGACACCCCCGACGGCCGGGCCGCCCTGTCGGGGGCCCGGGCGCTGGCCGCCGAGCTGGGCGCCCGGCTGACGATCGTCGGCGTGATGCCCGCCACGGCCGGGCCGGGGCTGGGGGAGCCGCGGCGCTACGCCGAGGGGGTGCGCGACGACTTCGCGGGCTCCATCCGCGCGGCGAGCGCGGGGGAGGACGTCCGGCTGCTCGAACCGCCGGTCGTCGACGCCCTGGCCGACCTGCTGCCGGACGAGTTCGACCTGCTGGTGTGCGGCTCCCGCGGCTACGGCCCCGCACGACGGGTGCTGCTGGGCGGCGTGTCCGCGCGGGTGCTGCGGCGCGCGCGCATCCCGGTCATGGTCGTGCCCCGCCCCTGAGCGGGACGGGGCACGACGGGCCGGTCCCGACGCCGATCAGCGCCGGTCCGGCGCCCCGATCGGGTCGCCGGTGCGCGGGTCCTGCGCGTCGCGGGCGTCCGGCTGCTGCTGCTGCGGGCCGCCCGGCGCCACCATCGCCCCGGCGGCCTTCGCGGCGTCGGCGGCCTCCTGCAGCGCGGACTTCTCGCGCAGCGGCGGGGTCTTCAGGAACCAGCTGAGCACGAACGCGACGGCGGCCACGGCGAAGGCGACCCAGAACACGGTCACCATCGCCTCGGTGAAGCCGACCAGGAACGGCAGCTTCAGCACGCGGGAGGCGGTCGTGAGGAACGACGTGTCCCCGTCGAGCGCCGTGCCCAGCCCGCCGCCGGCCGCCGGCTCCGTACCGGCCTGCACCGCGCGCAGCAGCGGCGTGTAGATGCGCTCCATGATCCCCGCGTTGCCCGCTGCGCCCGCGACCGACGGGTCGGCGGCGGCCTGCAGCGCGGGCTGCACCAGGGTCCGGTTCGAGAACGCCGCGCCCAGGGTGTCGGGCAGGCGGCTGAACAGCACCGAGAAGAGCACGGCCGTGCCCAGCGTGCCGCCGATCTGCCGGAAGAACGTGCTGCTGCTGGTCGCGACGCCGATGTAGCGCACGTCGACGGCGTTCTGGCTCGCGATCGTCAGGGTCTGCATCAGCTGGCCGAGGCCCGCGCCGATGCCGAACATGCCGATCCAGGCCCACCAGAGCGGCCGGTCCGGCGTGATGAAGGTCATGTAGAGGAACGCCGCCACCAGCAGGCCGGTGCCGGTGATCGGGAAGATCCGGTAGCGGCCGGTGCGGGCGATCGTCTGACCGCTGATGATCGAGGCGGACATGAGGCCCAGGATCAGCGGGATCATCGCGAGGCCCGACTGGGTCGGGTCGAGGCCCTGGACCAGCTGCAGGTAGAGCGGCACCGTCAGCAGCGCGCCGAACATCGCGAAGCCGACCAGCACGCCCAGCACCGTCGACATCGCGAACGTGGCGTTGCGGAACAGCTTCATCGGGATCAGCGCGTCGTCGCCCATCCGCCGCTCGGTGACGATGAAGCCGATGACGCCCACCAGGGCGATCGCGTAGCAGGCGATGGAGCCGGGCGCGTCCCAGCCCCACTCGCGGCCCTGCTCGGCCACGATCAGGCCCGGCACCAGGGCCATGATCACGAAGACCGCGCCCCACCAGTCGATGACGACGCCGATGCCGTGGCGCGGCGGCAGCTTGAGGAACCGGACGACCATGAACATCGCCACGGCGCCGATCGGCAGGTTGATCAGGAAGACCCAGCGCCAGCCGGTGATGAACAGGATGGAGTCGGCGCCCGCGAACAGGCCGCCGATCAGGGGGCCGATCACGCTGGAGGTGCCGAACACGGCCAGGAAGTAGCCCTGGTACTTCGCCCGCTCCCGCGGCGCCAGGATGTCGCCCATGATCGTCAGCGCCAGGGCCATCAGCCCGCCGCCGCCGATGCCCTGCAGCGCGCGGAAGGCGGCCAGGGAGTACATGCTCCACGCGGTGCCGGACAGCAGCGAGCCCGCCAGGAAGATCGTGATCGCGATCAGGAAGATCGGACGGCGGCCGAAGATGTCGGACAGCTTGCCCAGGATCGGCGTCGAGATCGTCGACGTGATCAGGTAGGCGGTCGTCACCCAGGCCTGCAGGCTCAGCCCGTTCAGGTCGTCGGCGATGGTGCGGATCGACGTGCCGACGACGGTCTGGTCGAGGGACGACAGGAACATGCCGCTCATCAGGCCGACGATGATCAGCAGGATCTGGCGGTGCGTCATCACCGCCTCGGAGCCCGAGGCGGGGGAGGCGGTGGACGGCGCGCGGTCGGTCATCGGGCTCCTCGAGAAAGTTGCGGGGACTGCAGGAACTTACGCCCCGCACTGCTGGGGCGGCGCTGTCGAACCGCTGGATATGCTCCGCCCGTGGTGCGTCGTGCGCGGGGGAGCGCGGTCCTGATGGGTCTGCTGGTCGTGGCCCTGACCGGGTGCACGGCACCGGCGTCGGGCACGCCCTCGGCCGCGCCCACGGTGCCGGGCACCCCCTCCGCATCGGCGACGGCCGGCTCGGGCTCCAGGGTCTCCGCCTCCAGCTCGTCGCCGGCGCCCACGCGCGCGGCGGCGTCGGCCTCCGGCTTCGACCTCGAGCAGCACTCGGTCGACGACCCGCGCAGCATCTGGGTCGTCGTGGACAAGCGCCGGCCGCTGCGGCCGAAGAGCTGGGTGCCGCAGGACCTGGTGCAGCCCGACGTGCCGCACACCAACGTGCCGCGGCTGCGGAAGCCGGCGGCTGCCGCGCTGGAGCGGATGGTCGCCGCCGCGAAGCGCGACGGGGTCGGCGTGACGTCGCTGTCGGCCTACCGCGCGTACACGGTGCAGAAGTCGATCTACGAGCGCAACCTGCGGTCGCTGGGGCGGGCGGCGACGGAGCGCCTCACGGCGCGACCGGGCTACAGCGAGCACCAGACCGGCCTCGCCGACGACCTGGGCGACGCGTCGGGGCGCTGCGGCATCGCGACCTGCTTCGCCACGACCCCGGCGGGGAAGTGGCTGGCCGCCAACGCCTGGCGCTACGGCTGGATCCTGCGCTACCCGAAGGGGCAGCAGGCCGTCACCGGCATCCAGTGGGAGCCGTGGCACTTCCGCTACGTCGGCACCGCGCTGTCGAAGCACATGCACCGCACGGACCAGCCGCTGCTGGAGCGCGTCTTCGGCCTGCCCGCCTCCCCCGACTACCGCTGAGCCGCGCGGTCAGTAGGAGCCGGTCGAGACCGAGCTGGCCCAGGCCCCGCACGGGGTGCCGTAGCGGCCGGCGATGTAGCCGAGGCCCCAGCGGATCTGCACGCGGTGGTCGTTCAGCCAGTCCCCGCCCGCGGCGGCCATCTTCGTGCCGGGGTAGGCCTGCGGGATGCCGTAGGGGCCGTTCACCCGGCCGGCGTGGGCGTTCCACCCCGACTCCTTGTTCCACAGGCTGACCAGGCAGGCGAAGTCCTTCTTCGACCAGCCCCGTGCACTCACCTGCGCGGCGGCGTACTGCTGCGCCTCGCCCGCCGGCGCCACCGGCTTCAGCGCGGGCAGGTCCACGGCGCCGCCGGCCGCGCCCGCGACGACCTCCACGGCCTTCAGACGGTCGCGCTTCACGGCCTCCAGGTCGTAGTCCCCGCTCGTCGCGTACTGCTGCACGCCGACGGCCGTCGCGGAGGGCTCGGCGCCCGGGCCGACCACCGGGGCCGCGTAGGCGTTGGAGAAGAGCACGACCGCGAGGCCGGTGCCCGCCAGCGTGGTCAGGGTGCTGAGCAGCACGGTGCGCACCCGGGGCGTGCGGTCGAGCGGGCCGTCGGGGGCCGCCCCGAGGTCGGGCTCGATGTCCGGCGCGCCGCCGTCGAGGGCCGGGATCGCCGGGGCGTCGTCGTCGACGGCGTCGGGCACGGGCGCCTCCTCGGTGCGGTCGGGGGACCGCGGGGGCCCCCGCCGACGGTAGCGTCCGGGCGGCCACGGGCCTTCGACCCCTCGAGGCGCGTCGCGCGCCCGGTGCCGGCGCGACCGGGCGTGCCAGGCTTCGCGTCGTGCAGCCAGGGTCCCGGTTCCCGAGGTCGGTCTACGGGCGGGGCGAGGAGCCCGACCCCCGCTTCAGCCTGGCGAACGAGCGCACCTTCCTGGCCTGGATCCGCACCGCGCTGGCGCTGATCGCCGGCGGGGTGGCCGTGGACGCGGTGGCGCTGCCCCTGCCGGAGCCCATCCGGGTCGCGACCGCGCTGGTGCTGCTGGTGCTCGGCCTGGCGGTGCCGGTGCTGGCCTGGACCGGCTGGGCCGCGACGGAGCGGGCGCTGCGGCTGCGGCAGCCGCTGCCCGCGTCGGTCGTCACCGGCCCCCTCGCCGCGGGCGTGCTGGTGGTCGCGGTGCTGGTCGTCCTCGGGGTCGTGCTGCGGTGAGTCCGGACGGCGGTCTGCAACCGGAGCGCACGGCGCTCGCGTGGCGGCGGACGGCGCTCGCCCTGGCGGTCGGAGCGCTGGTGTCCGTGCGGGTGCTGCCCGCGGTGCTCGGCGACTGGACGATCGCGACGGGCCTGGCGGGCGTGCTCGCGGCGGTCGGGCTGTGGACCGCCGCGCGGCGCCGGGCCGGAGCGGTCGACGCCGCCTTCCGGTCGTCGGAGGACGTGCTGCCGGGCGGCGCCCTGCTGGCCGCGACCGCGGTGCTCGCCGCCGCGGGCGCCGCGCTCGGACTGCTCTACCTGGCGGCCGCGCTCGCGACCCGCTGAGCGCCATCGGCCGCCCGGTCCCGCACCGCGAGGCCGGCCTCCTCCCAGAAGGAGTACGGCCGCTTGGCGCCCCGCACGTCCCGGTAGCCGGTGCGGCCCGTGCCCGCCCACAGCACCGCGCCGTCCGAGCCGGCGCGGGCCAGGGCGAACCTGACCGCGTCGGAGGGGTCGAGCACGACGTGCACCTCCGGCCCCCGTCCGGTCCCCTCGAGCACCATCGCGAGCACCCGCTCCGGGTCCTCGAAGCGGCTGTGGTGGTCGTGAAGCACGACCTCGTCCGCCAGCGCGGCCGCGATGCGGCCCATCGGCGCCCGCTTCGTCGGGTCGCGGTCGCCGTCCGCGCCGAACACCACGACCACACGTCCCGCGGTGCGCGGACGCAGGGCCTCCAGCGCCTTCGCCAGCGCGTCCGGGGTGTGCGCCACGTCCAGCCAGACGGCCGGGTGCTCCGACCCGGGCACCCGCTCCAGCCGGCCGGGCAGCGCGGGGCGCAGGGGACCCGCGGCCAGCGCCTCGGCCAGGCGCTCCACCGGCCACCCGGCCTGCAGCAGCATCACGATCGCGACGGCGGCGTTCGCCGCCTGGTGCGTCCCGAGCAGCCCGACGGCGACCTCCAGGCGCGCGCCGTCCGGCCCGCGCAACGAGAAGGCCGTGTCTTCGGCCTCCGCACGGAGGCCGGAGACCCGCCAGTCGGCCGTGCCGCCCGGCAGGGTCGTCACCGTCGCGGTCGGCACGCCCGAGCCCGCCGCGATGCGCCGCCCCGCGGCCCCGTCGACGCAGACGACGGCGCTGCGGCTGCGGCCCGGCTGGAACAGCGACGCCTTGGCCCGCAGGTAGGCGCCCATGGTGCCGAAGTCGTCCAGGTGGTCGTGGGTCAGGTTGGTGAAGCCGGCGACGTCGAACAGCACCCCGTCGACCCGGTGGCGCACCAGCGCCTGCGCGCTGACCTCCAGGGCCGCGGCGCGCACCCCGGACTCCGCCATGCGGGCCAGCAGCGCGTGCAGCTCGTCGGCCTCCGGCGTGGTCAGCGTGCTGGCCGCCCGCTCGTCGCCGAAGCCCCGCTCCGTGGTGCTGCTGACCCCGGCCGGCACGTCCAGCCGCTGCAGCAGGTGCTCGAGCAGGTGCACCGTCGTGGTCTTGCCGTTGGTGCCGGTGACGCCCAGCAGCAGCGGCGCCCGGTCGCGCGTGCGGTGCACCCAGGCGGCGGCCGCGCCGAGCAGCGCGCGGGGACGGTCCGCGACCAGGACCGGCAGCCCGGCGCCCGCGGCCAGCCGCGCCCCGGCGGGGTCGGTCAGCACCGCGACGGCGCCGGCGGCCGCGGCGGCCCGCGCGAACTCGGCCCCGTGCGCGCGGGCGCCCGGCAGCGCGACGAACAGGTCGCCGACGGCCACGGCCTGCGCGCGGGAGGCGACACCGCTCACCGTGCCCGCGGGCGGCGACCCCTCCGCCCGCAGGCCCAGGTGCTGCAGCAGTCCGGTCAGGGGGCGGGGGTCGGGGTGCTGCGGACGCAGGGGCGTGGCGGGATCGTGCATCGGGCGGGTCCGTCCGGGTGAGGCGGTGTCGCGCGGGGCGGGTGACCCCGCGCGGTGGTGGGGGTCAGTCCTCGGGGGTCTCGGGTTCCGTGCGGAAGCCGATGATCTTGTGCGTGCCGTCGCAGTACGGCTTGATGGTCGACTTGCCGCAGCGGCAGAGCGCCACCGTGCGGCGCCGCTGCGGCAGGGCTCGGCCGTCCGGCGTGCGGACCTCGACCTCGCCGCGGACCAGCAGCGGCCCGTCGGGGCAGGCGACGATCAGGACGGGCGGCACGCGGTCAACCACGTGCGGCCTCCTCGGGCAGCGGCGCGCGCAGGGAGGACTCCCCGGCGGCCCAGCGCTGCAGCATGTGCTCGCCCGGCCACCCGTCGACCAGCAGCGAGACCGCGGCGCCGAACAGCACGTCGTCCAGCAGCTCGGGCTCGGCCGCCACCAGCCCGCCCGCCAGGTCGCGCGCCGCGATCTGCTCGTGCACGGCGTCGGCCTCCACGTGCTCGTCGAAGTACCAGGTGGTCTCCTCGCCGAAGCCCAGTCGGCGGAAGGCGTTGCCGTAGAACCGGTTCGGGACGGCGGAGGTCATCTCGAAGGCCGCCAGGTGCCCGACGACCGCGCCGCGCAGGCGGCGGTTCAGGCCGAAGAGCGACATGGTGTTCAGCGAGGTCAGCACCACTGCGGGCACCAGGTCGACGTAGGCGCCGGCGGCGTCGTCCAGGCCGAGCGACCGCATCGTGCCGGCGAAGATCGCGGAGTGGATGCGCCCGGGGCGTCCGCCGCCGTACTCGTCCGACTGGATCTCGACGAGCGCCGCCTTGGCGCGGCCGCTGAGGCGCGGGATCGCCCAGCTGTGCGGGTCCGCCTCCTTCAGCGTGTAGACGGAGCGCTGCACCAGGAACTCGCGCAGCTGCTCGAGGGTGGCGCTGCGAGCCAGGTGCCGGGCCAGGCTCGGGCCCGACTCGGCCGAGGTGATCGCGAAGAGGGCCTCGGCGACCGCCGCCGCGGTCGGCTCCGGCCGCGGCGGCAGGCGGACGGCGGCCCGCAGCACCGCCTCCACGTCCCGCTCGATCCGCAGGCGCGCGGCGCTGAGCACCGGCGACCACTCGAGGTCGTCCGGCACCCCCGCGAAGCCGCCGTAGTGCACCTCGTACAGGCAGAACAGGGCCAGCTGCAGGTCGTCGTCGCGCAGCACGTCCGCCACCGCTGCCAGGGCGGCCTCGACCAGGGGCTGCAGGTCGTGGCCCCGCCCGCCGCGGAGCAACGCCAGCACCTCGGCGCTGACCGGCCCCCGGGCGACGGGCAGGACCATGGGCCGCTGCAGCACGGCGTCGTCGTCGAGCAGCAGAGCGGGCACGTGCCGAACGTTAACCGTGAGCGGGCGGCGCCCCCGGGGGCTTGCGCGCAGCCCCCGGACCGCCTACACGGCCCGTCCTCGAGGGCGGATCAGCCCAGTGCGGCGTCCACGATGCGCTTCGCCTCGGCCTGCACCGCGGCCAGGTCGTCCGGGCCCTTGAACGACTCGGCGTAGATCTTAGACGTCCTCGGTGCCGCTCGGCCGGGCGGCGAACCACGCCGAGTCGCTGACGACCTTGACGCCGCCGACGGCCGCGCCGTTGCCGGGCGCCTTCGACAGCTTCACGGTGATCGGCTCGCCGGCCAGCTCGGTCGCCTGCACGGCGTCGCCGTCCAGCTTCCCGAGCGCCGCCTTCTGCGCCTTGGTGGCCGCGGCGTCGACCCGCGCGTAGGCGGGGTCGCCGTACCGCGCGGTCAGCTCGCGGTACAGCTCGCTGGGGCTCTTCCCGGTCACCGCGCGGATCTCCGCCGCCAGCAGGCACAGCAGGATGCCGTCCTTGTCGGTGGTCCAGGCGGTGCCGTCGAAGCGCAGGAAGCTGGCGCCTGCGCTCTCCTCCCCGCCGAAGGCCACGGAGCCGTCGATCAGGCCGGGCACGAACCACTTGAACCCGACCGGCACCTCGATCAGGGTGCGGTCGATCGACTCGGCGACGCGGTCGATCATCGACGAGGACACCAGCGTCTTGCCGATCGCGGCCGACTCCGGCCAGTCCGGCCGGTGCGTGAACAGGTACTGGATCGCGACGGCCAGGTAGTGGTTCGGGTTCATCAGCCCGCCGTCGGGCGTGACGATGCCGTGGCGGTCCGCGTCCGCGTCGTTGCCCGTCAGCAGGTCGTAGTCGCCGGCGCGCGCGACGACCGAGGCCATGGCGGAGGGGGAGGAGGGGTCCATGCGGATCTTCTCGTCCCAGTCCAGGGTCATGAAGCCCCAGGCGGGGTCGACCTCCGGGTTCACGACCGTGAGGTCGAGCCCGTAGGCGTCGGCGATCGCCTGCCAGTAGGACACCGAGGCGCCGCCCAGCGGGTCGGCGCCGATGCGGATGCCGGAGGCCTTGATCGCCTCCACGTCGATGATCGACGCCAGGTCCGCCACGTAGGCGCCGCGGTAGTCGTAGGTGCCGACCTCGCCCGGCTCCGCGCGGCGGACGTCCTTCAGGCCGGCGGCGATCAGCTCGTTGGCGCGGTCTGCGATCCAGTTCGTGGCGTCGCTGTCGGCCGGGCCGCCGTGGGGCGGGTTGTACTTGAAGCCGCCGTCCGCGGGCGGGTTGTGGCTGGGCGTCACCACGATGCCGTCGGCCTGCGGGGCGCCGGGGTGCTCCCGGTTGTAGGTGATGATCGCGAGGCTCACGGCGGGCGTCGGCGTGTACCCGTCGAACTCGTCGACCAGCACGTCGACCCCGTTCGCGACCAGCACCTCGAGCGCGGTGGCCTGGGCGGGTGCGGAGAGGGCGTGGGTGTCGCGGCCGATGAAGAGCGGGCCGGTGGTCCCCTGCTCCGCGCGGTACTCCACGATCGCCTGCGTGATCGCGGCGATGTGGTCGTCGTTGAACGCCGTGTTCAGCGAGCTGCCGCGGTGTCCGCTGGTGCCGAACACCACCTTCTGCTCGGGGTCCGACACGTCGGGGTGCCGGTTCCAGTAGGCGCCGATCAGCGCATCGACGTCGATCAGATCGGACGACTGCGCCGGCGTCCCTGCCCGTGAGCTCATGCCGCCATTCTGGCCCCAAGCGCCGCGGCTCCGCTGGCCGGGAGGGCCCCCGCGAGATGGGGCTCGCGCCGGGCAAGCTCAGTCGGAGGCGGGCCGCACCAGCGGGGTCCGCGGAGACCACGGCAGCACGCCCAGGCGCCGGGCCCGCCCCTCCGCGACGGCGGCGCTGCTGGTCACCAGCAGGAACCGTCCCTCCGCGTCGGTGAGCACCTCGGAGTAGGCGGCGCCGCCGGTGGGCAGCAGCGGCACGACGTCGGCGGCGTCCGCGCCGATCCACACGCTGCGCCGGGTCGGGTCGGACCCGTCGCGCTGCGGTGCGAACACGCCCTCCTCGCCGACGACGAGGAACCGGGTGATGGAGCCGGACAGGTCGTCCACCTCGCGCTCGGCGACCTGCAGCGCGCCCTCCAGGCCCACGCCGCCGAGTGCGACCGCGGCCTCGTCCGATCGGGCGACCAGCTCGATCGCCTCGGCGGTCGAGGCGGTGGGCACGGGGCGGAGCCCCCATCGCGCGACGAAGCGGGTGCACTGGGCGAGGCCCTGGGGGTGGCTGTAGACGGGGGCGCCGCGCATGCGCTCGAGCGGCGCGGTCCCGCGCACGTAGGCGTCGAAGCGCACCGCGACGTCGACCACGCCGCCCGCGACCACGCGGTCCCCGGCGGCCAGCAGCGCGTCGACGGCGCGGCTGACCAGCCCGGACGCGGAGCTCGAGATCGGCAGGACCCCGATGGTGCCGGGCCCGACCGCCTCCAGCACCGCGCCGAAGCTGGGCAGCGCGGTCAGGCGACCCGCGTCCAGCCCGATCCGCTCGGCGCACTGCCGCGCCGCGACCTCGGAGAACGTGCCGGCCGGCCCCAGGTAGACGACGTCGTGGTCGGCGTGCGCCAGCGCCCTCGTCACGCCCAGCGGCCACGCGTAGGCCGCCTCGACCTCCCGCCGCACCGCCTCCACCACGGCGTCGACGTCGCGGTCGGCGCGCACCGCCAGGTGCACGACCACGGAGCGCTGCCCGGTGCGGACCACCTCGTCGACCAGCCGCACGTCGCGCAGGCCCTCGAACTGCGCGACCACCCGGGCGACCCCGCCGCCGGCCACCGACTCGGGCACCAGGAAGCGCACGTCGCGCGGCAGGAAGGCCAGCCGCTCGTCGAGCAGGCGCTGCAGCTGCGCCTCGTCCAGCACCTCCACGTGCCCGATGCCGAAGTCGTGGCGCGCCACCCGCCGGGGCACGCCGAGGCGCTCCGCGTTGGCGAGGCCCGGGCCGTCCAGCAGTGCGGCGCGGCCCGCGGGGCCGACCAGCAGCACGTCGAGCGCCACGTGCGTGGGCGTCAGGTCGCGCACGCGGCCCACGCGCACCGAGTCGGGGGAGCCGGTGCGGCGCAGCCCGACCAGCGCCCCGTCGCGGAAGTGCCGCGCGATCTCGCCGCGCCGCGTCTGGGCGGCCTGGATGCCCGCGGCGGCGGAGGTGCGCAGCTCCTCGAACAGCGTGCCGCTGAAGCGGTCGCGCACCTGCTCCGCCGTGCGCGCGAACCCCTCCGCCTGCAGCGCCGCGATCTGACCCTGCTGACGGGGGTCCAGCGCCCGGGTGGTCAGCGAGAGCAGGCCGTCGAACAGCGGCGTGCGCAGGTCCCACAGCGCGTCGACGTCGACGTCCGCCCCGGTGACCCGGTCGGCGAACGCCACCAGGGTGCGGTGCGTCTCGCCCTGCACCACCGCCATCGCGGCGTCGTGCTGCTCGGCCGAGCCGACCCGCAGCACGGCGCCGCTGCGCGTGACCGCGTCGTGGAACCAGTCCGGGGGGTCGGCGGGCGCGACGAAGACGCCCTGGCCGTCGCCGGCCGTCAGCGCGGGGTCGAACAGCAGGTGCGAGGTCCATGCCGCCTGCGGCACGGAGGAGGTCAGCGCCTCGGCGGGGCGCAGGGGGTTCGCGACGACCACGACCTGCGCGGTCCCGGGCAGCGCGCCCGCCAGGTCCTGCAGCACCTGCGGCAGCGCCGCCGGCGGCACCGCGACCACCGCCGCCGTCGTACCGCCCAGGTCGACCTCGGCGCCGTCCGGGCCCTCGAAGCGTCCCTCGCGTGCGGCGGCGATCACCTGGTCGCCGCCGGGCAGGCCGTCGCCCAGCGCTGCCGACGCGGGGTCCACGAGCACGACCTGCGACCAGCCGCCCTGCTCGACCAGCCGCTCGGCAAGCCAGCGGCCCGCTCCCAGCGCCGCGCCGACGACGATCAGCCCGCCGCGCCCGGTCACGCCCCGATGCTACTGAGCGGCCGGGCGCCGGGTCAGGCGAGCGACCAGTAGAAGGCGCGCCCGCCCGGGTGGTCGACCGTGATGGAGTCGTCGACGTCCCGGTAGTCGGAGTCCTTCGTGTGACCGGCGAAGCCGATCCGGATGCCGTCGGCCGTGCGGGTGATGCGCGTCACGACGCCGGTGTGATCGCGGTCGCCGGTGCCGTCCCAGTCGAACTGCACCACGTCGCCGAGGCGCACCCGGTCGCGCTGGTCGTCGGTCAGCGCCGTGCCGAGCTCCGGCCGCGCGGCCATGAAGTCGCGGAAGGCCGTCGAGCTGACCCAGGCCGCCCCCGACAGGTGGACCTGCTCGGCGTGCGTCCACGCGCCCTGCTCGCGCCAGCCCCGCTCCAGCAGGGACTGGCTGGCGAAGTCGACGCAGTCGGTGTCGCCCAGCCGCTGGTAGGCGGGGTTGTAGTCCTGCCAGTACCGCAGCACGTAGGCCAGCTGCCGGTCGACGCCGTCCACCGGCCGGTACCGCCAGGTGGTCGCCGCCACGACCGCACCGGTCGCGTCGAGCAGCCGCACCGGCACCGGTCCGGCGACGTAGTCCACCGCCGCGGGCACCGTCAGCGCCGCGGCGGTCGCCCGGGCGCGCACGGGCACGGCCTCGGCGTCGCCGAAGCGCGCCGACGTCGCCGTCTGCAGTCCGCTGCCGCGCAGCACGGCCGCGCCGCCCCGGAGGGAGCCGCCGCCCGCGGTCACCGCGGCCGCCGTCGGCCCTCGCTCGTCGGCTCGCGCGCCGGGGACGCTCGGCCCGCCGTCGTCCGCGCAGCCGCTGAGCGCCGTCGCGGCCAGGC